>JAQWAN010000103.1 GCA_028707655.1 Bacteroidaceae bacterium | reverse complement strand
ACCGTAAAGATCCTAAATCGGAAAAAACCATTATCAATGGTGTACAATCCGATGGTATAGGCGATTTCTTCTCCACAGGAGATATCTTGACCACCGTATTGAAAGATGTGTTTTCAGACATTGATATCTACGACAATAACATCCGTTTACTGCAGACCCGTTTTGTGAGTCCTATCTCTTCTACCTCCGCAATCTCCTTTTATAAATTTTATATCATGGATACCCTGCAGGTAGATAAACGCTCCTGTATTCACCTCTCGTTTGTACCACAAAACTCGCAAGATTTTGGTTTTACAGGGCATCTTTATGTGTTGAACGATTCTTCGTATCAAGTGGTGAAATGTACCATGAACCTACCCAAGAAAACAGGTATCAATTTTGTTGAAAACCTAGATATCTTACAAGAATATACGCAGCTTGATAATGGCGAATGGGTACTTAAAACCGATGATATGTTAGCCGAGCTCCACCTTAGTAAAGGTATGCAAGGTATGCAAGTGCGGCGTGTGACCCGTTATACCGACTATTTATTCCAAGAACTGCCTCAGCAGCTCTTCAAAGGAAAAGCAAAAACCGTCCGTCAGCCTAGTGCCATGATGCGCGACGATAGTTTCTGGAATCAGAAACGCGATGTGCCGCTTACCAATAAAGAAAATACCGTGAGTCTGTTGATGAAAAAGCTTGAAAATACCCCAGGGTTTAAGACCATTATCTTTGTGGCGCGTGCATTTATTGAGAATTTTGTAGAAACAGCTGCACACGATAAGCCAAATAAAGTAGATATTGGTCCCATCAATACGATGATAGGTAATAATTTTGTAGATGGTTTTCGTCTGCGTGCTAGTGCCTTAACCACTGCTAATTTTAATCCACATTGGTTCTTTAGTGGTTATGTGGCCTATGGTTTCAAAGATAAACGTATGAAATACCAAGGAAAAGTGGAGTATTCTATCGATAAGAAAGAATATTTAGCCCGTGAGTTTCCTAAAAATAATATCACGGCCTCCTATCAGTACGATGTATTCTCTCCTACGGATAAATTTTTAAAGACCGACAAGGATAATGTGTTTGTAGGCTTTAAGACCACCACCGTAGACCAGATGTCCTATCTGCGCAATTTTTCCTTAGCCTATGAGCGCGAAACACAAGTCGGCTTTTCCACACTACTGCGTTTTCGTAATACCGTGGATGAACCTACCGGACAGTTACAATATATTCGCAACACTTCCGCAGGGCAAATGGTGCAGAGCATGAACACCACCGATGCTATGTTTGAAGTGCGTTATGCGCCTGGTGAGACCTTTATCAACACCAAGCAGCGTAGAATACCGGTAACGTTTGATGCCCCCGTCTTTACCGCCTCTCATACCCTTGGCGTAAAGGCATTTGGTGGTAACTATGCGTTCAACTTAACCCAGGCGAGTATCTATAAACGTTTTTGGCTCTCCTCTTGGGGAAATCTTGATTTCACCATCAAAGGAGGTATACAATGGGATAAGGTACCCTTTCCACTGTTGATTATGCCAGAAGCCAATCTCTCCTACATAACGCAACGTGGAACCTTTAGTTTGATTAATAACCTAGAGTTCTTAAACGACCGTTTCGCTTCGTTAGACATTGCGTATACCATGAATGGTAAGCTCTTTAACCGTATTCCCCTGCTCAAGAAACTCAAACTACGTGAGTTCTTTGGTTTCAAAATGTTATATGGTAGTCTAACCGATAAGAATAATCCCTTTGTTCACGACAACGACAGCGAGCTCTTTCGCTTTCCTACGCGTAACGGACAGCAAACCTCTTATGTGATGGATCCAAATGACCCCTATATGGAGGTCACCTTTGGTATTCATAACATTTTCAAATTGTTACATGTCGATTATGTACGTCGTTTGAGCTATCTAAATCACCCAGGAATCAATAAAGACGGTCTTCGCTTTATGATCCTTCTACAGTTCTAATCGTACTAGAATACCTCATTTATACTAAATCCCAAGCCACCTTTTTTTGGTTACTTGGGATTTTTTTGTTTCTCCATTTCTCCCTTTTGTTATAGCACTTCCTTTCTATTCTTTCCCGTTTTTACTGTAAGTAAGGTGTCAGGCAAAGAGAGATGAATATAAGATGTCTTAGAAACAATTGAGTAACAATCTAGTAGCTATTCTTGTAATGGAAAATAAAGCCTCCCTATTTGCACTAAATTAGCGAAATTTTTCTTTAATCTTTCCTCAAAAAAGCGTATAATAGAACTATTTTTTGTAATTTTGCGCTGAATTTAGATTAAACCCTTATTGTATTTATATGACAAATGTGATAAAAATAGGTAAAGGCCTAGACATCAAATTGAAAGGTATTCCTGCAAAGGAGTTTTTCGATGTGAAATTATCAGATGAGTATGCATTAGTACCCGACAATTTTCATGGCGTAACTCCTAAAGTAGTAGTAAAACCCGAAGAACATGTTAAGGCTGGTGGCGTTTTGTTTATCGACAAAAATCACCCCGAAGTAAATTTTGTCTCTCCTGTTAGTGGCGTAGTAACACAAGTAGAGCGTGGTGCACGTCGTAAAGTTTTGGCTGTTCATGTGAAAGCTGATGCGGAACAGCAGTATGAAAATTTTGGAAAGAGAAATCCTTCTGAGATGTCTGGTGGAGAGGTCAAAGAGTTATTATTAAAAGCAGGATTATTTGCTTTTTTCAATCAACGTCCGTACGACATGGTTGCTGAACCTTCACAAGAGCCTCGTGCTATATTTGTGTCCGCTTTCGACTCTAAGCCATTAGCCACAGATTTTGAAGTAGTGTTAAAAGGTCAGGAAACTTATTTCCAAACCGGTTTGTTAGCTCTCTCCAAGATGGCTAAGACCTATTTGGGTATTAGTAGCCAACAAACAGCACCCTCTTTAACTGCAGCAAAGCATGTGGAAGTAACCGTTTTTAAAGGTCCTCATCCAGCAGGCAATGTAGGTGTACAGATTCATCATGTTGCTCCAATAAACAAAGGCGAAGTGGTTTGGACAATAGGTGCCGAAGAGGTAATCTTTATCGGTCGTCTATTAGCCAAAGGTGAAGTAGATTTTACCCGTACCATCTCTCTTGTTGGTTCAGAAATCACCACTCCAGCTTATTGTAAAGTAATCACAGGTGCTAAAATCAGCAGTGTGTTACAGAATCGTGTTAAGAAATCCAGCTATGCACAACGTTATATCGATGGTAATGTGTTAACAGGTATGCAAACCAGTACAGCCGGTTTCTTATCCGCTAAAGCAACACAGATCACCGTAATCCCTGATGGTTCGGATGTACACGAGTTTTTTGGTTGGATTATGCCACGTTTCAATGACTTTAGTGCGAATCGTTCCTATTTCTCGTGGTTTTGCAAGAACCACGAATATGCATTAGACGCTCGCGTTAAAGGTGGAGAACGTCATATGATTATGTCAAATGAATACGACCGTGTGTTCCCAATGGATATCTATCCGGAATACCTTATCAAAGCAATTATCACAGGAGATATAGATGGAATGGAAGCCTTAGGCATCTATGAAGTTGCTCCAGAAGATTTTGCATTGTGCGAATTTGTTGACTCCTCTAAATTAGAGTTACAACGTATTGTTCGTGAAGGGTTAGATGCCTTACACGAGGAGATGTGTTAATGGAACAATTAGTATAAATCAATAAAAAAGATAACATTGAAAGCGTTAAGAAATTATCTCGACAAGATAAAGCCTAATTTTGAGGAGGGTGGAAAACTACATGCGTTTCATTCCGTGTTTGACGGATTTGAATCCTTCATGTTTGTTCCAAGCACCACATCAAAATCGGGTACACATATTCACGATGCTATAGATAGCAAACGAATTATGTCGATAGTCGTTATTGCGTTAATACCAGCTTTATTGTTTGGTATGTATAACGTAGGTTATCAGCATTTCTTGGCCATAGGGCAAGAGAATGCTGGCTTTTTAAATTTATTTGGATATGGTTTTTTGGCCGTATTGCCTAAAATCATTGTTTCGTATGTAGTCGGTCTTGGCATCGAGTTTATTGTAGCTCAGTGGAAGAACGAAGAGATTCAAGAAGGATTCTTAGTATCGGGTATTTTGATACCCATGATTGTTCCTATCGACTGTCCCTTATGGATATTAGCCGTAGCCACTGCCTTCTCTGTCATTTTTGTGAAAGAGATATTTGGTGGAACAGGAATGAACGTGTTTAACGTTGCTTTGATGACCCGTGCTTTTCTATTCTTCGGTTATCCCTCACAGATGAGTGGTGATGTAGTATGGGTAGCAAAAGGATCGATCTTTGGATTAGGCGAAGGAACCCTTGTGGATAGTTTCTCTGGAGCTACACCTTTGGGTCAAATAGCTACTACTAAAGCAGAAGTAGCCATCCATGCCATCAACGGATCAACCGCTTCTTTATCCGATATGTTTTTCGGTTTTATCCCTGGATCTATTGGAGAAACCAGTGTTGTTGCCATTGCTATTGGTGCTTTCATCCTTTTATGGACAGGTATAGGTAGTTGGAAAACCATGGTCTCCGTTTTTGTAGGAGGTATTGTAATGGGACTTATCTTTAATCAATTTGGAGCAGCCGACAACTTTATGGCACAAATGCCTTGGTATCAGCATTTAATGCTAGGTGGATTCTGTTTTGGCGCTGTGTTTATGGCAACCGATCCAGTAACATCCGCACGTACAGAAACCGGTAAGTATATCTTTGGTTTCTTAGTAGGTGCAATGGCCATCATTATCCGCGTATTAAATCCTGGTTATCCAGAGGGTATGATGTTAGCCATCTTGTTAATGAATATATTTGCTCCACTTATTGACTACTATGTAGTGCAGAGCAATACTACTCGTAGAATAAAACGTGCAATTAATAAATAATAAGGAAATGGCTACGAAAAAATTTAGATGTACCGTATGTGGTTATATCCACGAAGGCGATAAAGCACCAGCTATATGTCCCGTTTGTAAAGCAGACTCTTCTGCATTTGAAGAGATTACTAGTGGCAGCAGCACAGGCAAAAAGAAAATAAACACGAACAGTAATGTATACACCCTTCTTTATGCTTCCATTATGGTAGTGATAGTAGCAGTGGTACTTGCATTTACACATTCCTCTCTATCTTCTACACAGAATGCAAATGTGCGTTTAGATAAGAAAAAGCAGATTTTAAGTGCTATCCATATTGATACGAAGGGTAAAGATGTTGAATCTGTTTATACACAATATATTCGTAAAGACATGATTGTTAATGGAGCCGGTGAGGTAGTTAGCGAGAATGGCGGATTCGATGTTTTGAATGGTGACGATGCTTATGCGCTTTATCTAGCAGAAGTAGATGGAGCCACCAAATATATCTTACCCTTAAACGGTACAGGTCTATGGGGTGCTATCTGGGGTTATATAGCTTTGAATGCAGATAAGAACACGGTGTATGGTGTCTTTTTCTCTCACGCAAGTGAGACTCCAGGTTTAGGAGCAGAGATAGTAACACCCGCGTTTAAGGATCCATTCATAGGCAAGCACATTATGAAAGATGGTAAATTTGTTTCCATCGCTGTCTTGAAAAAAGGTAAACGTCCAGAGCATGGCGAAGAGTATGTAGATGCTATTTCTGGTGGAACCATCACTTCAACCGGTGTAAGCAATATGCTTCGAATTTGTATGAGTAAATATGAGAAATTTTTAACCAAAAAGTAAGGAAGGAATAGAATATGAGTCAATTATTTTCTAAGAAGAATAAAGATGTGTTCTTTAATCCATTTAACATAGATAATCCAGTTACCGTACAGGTTTTGGGTATTTGTTCAGCCTTAGCCGTAACTGCTAAGTTAGAACCAGCTATTGTGATGGGGCTTTCTGTTACCGTGATTGTGGCATTTGCAAATGTCATCATATCATTATTGCGTAAAACTATTCCTAACCGTATACGTATTATTGTACAGTTGGTAGTAGTAGCCGCATTGGTAACGATAGTTAGTGAAGTATTAAAAGCATACGCTTACGATGTAAGTGTTCAGTTATCCGTATATGTTGGTTTGATTATCACCAATTGTATTTTGATGGGCCGTTTAGAAGCCTTTGCCATGCAAAATGCACCATGGGAATCGTTCTTAGATGGATTAGGCAATGGAATAGGTTATGCTATGATATTAATCGTGGTAGCTTTTTTCCGTGAGTTATTAGGTGCAGGTCAGATTTTAGGATTCAACATCTTGAACTATGATTGTATTGCAAACACCGGTTATATGAACAACGGTTTAATGTTGATGCCTCCAATGGCATTAATCATTGTAGGTTGTGTTATCTGGGTGCAACGTGCGCGTAACAAAGAGATGCAAGAACAGTAGAGTAAGTCACATCAGAAATTAAAAGAAAGATATGGAAAATTTATTAAGTTTATTTGTCCGCTCGATATTTGTAGACAATATGATCTTTGCATTCTTCCTTGGTATGTGCTCTTACTTAGCCGTATCGAAGAATGTGAAAACCGCTCTTGGATTAGGAGTCGCTGTTACTTTTGTATTAGTAGTAACCCTTCCAGTCAATTATTTATTACAAACAGAAGTACTATCTGCCGATGGTATTTTAGGCATGGATTTAAGTTTCTTAAGCTTTATTCTTTTCATCGCTGTTATTGCCGGTATAGTGCAATTACTAGAGATGATAGTAGAGCGTTTTAGTCCCTCTTTATATGCATCATTAGGTATCTTTTTACCTTTGATAGCCGTAAACTGTTCTATTATGGGAGCTTCACTATTTATGCAACAACGTATCAATCTTCCTGCAGAGAATGTACAAGCCATTACCGGTGTAGGTAGTGCTCTAGTATACGCCTTAGGTTCAGGTATTGGTTGGTTGTTAGCCATAGTTGGTCTAGCCGCTATTCGTGAGAAGATGGCTTATTCAGATGTACCCACTCCCTTACGTGGATTAGGTATCACCTTCATCACTGTAGGATTGATGGCCATGGCATTTATGTGTTTTTCAGGTTTGAAAATTTAAAGAGGAAAAAACAATGAATATGAATTTGATAGTAGCGAGTATTGGAGTTTTCCTCGTGATTATTCTACTACTGGTTATAATTCTATTGGTAGCTAAGAACTATCTAGTACCATCAGGAAAAGTAAAGCTCACCATCAATGGTGAAAAAGAGCTAGAAGTAGAGTCAGGCTCAAGTCTACTCAACACACTTTCTCTTAACGATGTTCATCTTCCTTCCGCTTGTGGAGGAAACGGAACTTGCGGCCAATGTCGATGTCAAGTAGAAGAGGGTGGAGGCGAGATTCTTTCTTCTGAGAAGGGACACTTTACGCGTAAAGAGCAACAAAACCATTGGCGTTTAGGTTGTCAAGTTAAAGTGAAAAGCGACATGTCCATTAAG
>JAQWAN010000102.1 GCA_028707655.1 Bacteroidaceae bacterium | reverse complement strand
GGCATAGAAGCCATAATGCTTAAAAAAAAGTAAAAAAATATTTTTTTTATTTTTACGAAAAAACCACGTGAATTTATCGAATTTACGTGGTTTTTTATATTTATACAGAAAAAATACGGCTACACACGCTTTTTGTACTGTTTGGTAATCAGAAAGGTTTTGATATATTTGCGGCGGTCAAAAGATACAAAAACAGCTAGACACATGTTAATCTTCTGACTATGAACCTATTATCTAGTTTATACTGTATAAGCAGTTAGAATTGTTAACCTAAAATCTAAAAAGTAGGAAAAAAGGAATTCTATTGATTCTACTTTTCGTAGTTGGTGCATTTGCAAATGCCCTACAGGCACAGAATACTGTGACTGGTTCGTTAAAGACAAAACAACCGATGAACCGCTCATTGGTGTCAACGTAATCATTAAAGGAACCGCCATTGGTGTAATAACCGATTTTGATGGCAAGTATGTAATTAAAGCAACACCCAAAGACGTGTTGGTTTTTTCTTTTATTGGCTTAAATAGCAAAGAAGAAGTAGTGGGTAATAGAACAACAATTAATGTTGAACTATCCGACGAAGGTATTGAGATTGATGAGGTGGTAGTAACCGCCATGGGTATTGAGCGTAAAGCAAAAAGTTTGACCTATGCCACACAACGGGTAGGAAGTAAAGAGCTAACGCGTGCCAAAGAAACAAACATGATTAACAGTTTACAGGGAAAAACCTCTGGTTGGGTAATCACTCCTAATGCATCTGGTGCAGGTGGTTCTTCTAAACTGATTATCCGTGGTAACAAATCGGCACAAGGAAACAACCAACCTCTTATTGTTATTGATGGTATGCCTATGAGCAACTACACCTCTTCTCAACTAGAGGATGGATATGGTGGTCGTGATGGTGGTGATGCACTATCTAACATCAATCCAGATGATATTGCCAGCATCAATGTATTGAAAGGTGCTTCTGCTGCCGCTCTTTATGGTAGTATGGCTGCCAATGGTGTGGTTTTAATCAGTACAAAAAAGGGTCGCGAAGGTAAGATTCGTGTAGACTTCTCTACTAGTGCTACGTTTGAAAACGCAGTTGCAACCCCTAATATTCAAACCGAATATGGAGCAGTTGTTGCTGCCGATGGTTCTCTAACACAATCGAGCTGGGATACAACTAAACTTACAGGCGAGAAAAAAGGAGCAAACCGTGTAGACGACTTCTTTCAAACAGGTAGTACCTATATCAACTCTATCGCTATTAGTGGTGGTAGTGAGAAAACACAAAGCTACCTTTCCTATGCAAATACCACAGCTAATGGTATCATGGAAACCAATAAGTTCCAACGTCATAACATGACCCTTAAAGAAACCATGAAATTGTTAGATGATAAGTTAACACTTACAGGATCGATTAACTTCATCTCCCAAAAGATAAAAAATCGTCCAGAAGGAGGAACATATAGAAATGCACTCACTGGTTTATATTCCTTCCCAGCTAATGGCGACTGGAACTACTACAAAAACAATTACAAAGCATTTGACTCAGCTAATAACTGGGATGCTCAACAATGGTACATGAATATTGATCAAGATTTCTCTGCCAATCCATATTGGGTACTTCATAAAAATGAGCACAAAGAAACACGTAACAGAATTATTGCATCTGGTAGTGCTAAATATGATGTGAATAAATACTTGAATGTACAGGGACGTTTATCGTATGACAAATCTACAGATACATACGACCGCAGATTGTTTGCAACAACATCGCATACACTTATCAGCCCTAATGGCGAATATAACTATGAGACAGCTAACAACCGTCAATTCTACGGCGATTTAATGATGAACTTCAATAAATCATATGGCGATTATAGTGTGTCTGCTACTTTAGGTACCAGTTTCACCGATTCAAGAAACTGGGGAAACATCTTCTTCACAGAGGGTGGCATGCTTTATCCTAACCAGTTTAACACTAGTAATTCTGCTAAAAACGGTAGCGGCCAATATGAAACCCGCCAACGTTTAAACAGTGTTTTTGCTACTGCACAATTGGGTTGGAAAGATGCTATCTTTATGGATATCACAGGACGTAACGACTGGTCGTCAACACTTTCTTTTACACCTAACACCTCTTATTTCTATCCTTCAGTAGGTTTAACCGCTGTTATTAGCGACTTGGTAGAGATGCCTAAGATGATTAATCTGTTTAAATTGCGTGCTACCTACTCTATCGTTGGTAACAGTATGCCTCCTTATATTACTAATCCACTTAGTACTATTAGTAGAAAAACAGGTAACATAGAGTTTAATACTACTGCCTCGTTCTCCGATATGAAACCAGAGAAATTGAAATCGTTTGAAGTTGGTTTTGATTTAGCCATGTTTAATAACCGTTTCAATTGGGACGTAACTTTCTACAAATCAAACAACACCAATCAATACTTCAAAATGGAAGTGCCTAGAGGAACAGGTTATAGTGCACTCTACTTTAATGCAGGAAACATCCAAAACACAGGTATTGAAACAACGGTAAGTGGTACATTGAGCTTGTCAGACAAACTACAATGGAACACAGCATTCAATCTATCGTACAACGATAATAAAATTAAAGAACTAGACAACAGAGATGGTATAGACGATGCTGACCGCCTTAAATATGCAAAACTAGCTACTATTAGTGGCTTAGAATTTAGATTAGTAGAGGGTGGATCTTATGGCGATGTTTACTCTAAAGTAGTACTTAAAGATGCGAATGGCGTTACTCAAGTAGCAGCAGATGGTAATACGGTATTACTTTCGTACGAGTATCAAAAAGTAGGAAATTTAAACTCTAAATGGAACATGGGTTGGAGTAATACCTTTAGCTACGGAGACTATAGCCTTTATTTCTTAATTGATGGACGTGTAGGTGGTAATTTCTTAGATGCCACACAAGCTAAATTAGCTTCTTATGGTGTAACACAAGAAACAGCAGATGCGCGTAACAATGGTGGAGTAGATTTAGGCAATGGTACTAAAGTAGATGCAGAGAACTATTACAATACAGTTACAAGTAATACAGACGAATATCTATATAGTGCTACTAACTTCCGTTTACGCGAAGTTTCTGTAGGCTATACCTTCCGCAATATGTTTGGTATCTCTAAAAATTTAAGTGTTAATCTTGTAGCTCGTAACCTATTCTTTATCTACAAAGATTCTCCTAGTGATCCAGATTTATCTGTATCTACAAACAACGGTTGGTCAGGAATTTCTTATTTTGCACTTCCATCCACACGTAGTTTTGGTATTAACTTAAAAGCAACATTCTAACCTTTAGCACAAATAAATTATGAAATTAAATATATTTAAAAAAGGAGTAATGCTACTCGCTACAATAGCAGTGGCAGGATCGTTTACTGGATGCACCGATAATTTTGAAGGCATCAATACAGATCCATACGGAATTGAGATAGGCGATATTCCATTGTCTACTTATTTCCAAGAAGCACAACAATCTATCTATTACAATCAATCCAATGGTAACTGGGAATATCAGTTAATTCAAAATTTGAATGCCGACTTATACTCTGGTTATTTGGCTATACCTACACCATTTAATGGTAACAACAACAATAGCCTATATTATATGGTAGATGGTTGGAACAGTTGGACACTAAATTATATGTTACTACATGTAATGAAACCAACGGAGAATATCTTAAACTCAACAGAAGCTGCCAATTATTTAGCTATTGCTAAGGTGCTACGTGTAGCGGGTATGCTAAAAGCTACCGACCTTTATGGCCCTGTACCCTATTCAAAAGCAATGAAAGGTGGACTAGCTGTTGATTATGATAGTCAAGAAGAGATTTACAAAGCTTTTCTTAGCGAATTAGAAACTGCTGCTGCAGAACTAACCACTTTTATTAGTAACAACCCAGGCGACCAATCGGGTAGACTTGGTTTTGACTTGATGTGTGGTAAGCAACATACTACTTGGTTACATTATGCCAACACACTACGTATGCGTATTGCTATGCGTATGGTAAAAGTGGAACCAGCATTGGCTAAACAACATTGTGAGGCTGCTTATGCTAGTGGCGTATTAGCAGATGCTGACCCTAATATTGAAGTTAAAGACGAAACGATGCGTAACCCATTGTTAGTAATCGCTAGAGATTACAACGATTGTGGTATCAGCGCTAATGTAGAGTCTATCTTAAAGGGATACAACGACCCACGTTTAGCTAAAATGGCTTTGCCTGTTGGCTGGAAAGGTGACATCACACCTAATGGATCTACTGTTCCTGCTGGACTTACAGGAGAGATTCACGGTATCAGAAATGGTTTAGCTTTTGCAAGTAAAGGTGAATACACTAAATTCTCTATTCCTGCAGTAGCTACAGATGGTAACGATCCTAAATCGTCAGACTATCCACTTCCTATCATGAAACATGCAGAAGCCTATTTCTTACGTGCAGAAGGTGCACTTAGAGGATGGAACATGGGTGGAACGGCTAAGGCACTCTATGAAGAGGGTATCCGCGTTTCATTTGCAGACTATGGTGTAAGTGCAGACTATGCAAACTATATCATGGGTACTACCATGGCTGCTGATTATGTTGACCCATACGATGCGGTAAATAACATTGCTGCGCACAACGATGTGGATGTGAAATACAACACAGCCGATTCAAATGAGAAGAACCTACAACGTATCATTACACAACGTTGGATCGCTAATTTCCCTGAAGGATCTGATGGTTGGGCTATGTTCCGCCGTACTGGTTATCCTAAGTTGTTCCCTAATGTGGAAAACCGTAGTGGTGGCATTATTCCTAATGGCGAATTTATTAAACGCCTTCCATTCTGTATTGATGAGATTAACAACAATGCAGCTGGAGTTGCTTCTGGTGTTGCCGTATTAGGTGGAACAGACAACATGAACACACGTTTATGGTGGGATACTACCGATGCTAATTTCTAATACGTATATAAACCGTTCTATATAAAAGAAGGCTACCTCACATTGAGGTAGCCTTTTTTATGTGCAAAAAATAAAGCAGTCATTTCGGCCAAAACATAGCTATTTTTAAAGTAAAATGGTGCTGTTTTTTGTGCCAAATATAGCTATCTATCACTCAAAAAGAAGCTGAATTTTGAGCAAGCTACTACTGAGCAGCTCGATAAGTGGTTAGTGCGCGCTGAAAAGAGGTTATAAACGCTTCAATATCTGCTGCTGTTGTATCAAACGACGTTACCAATCGTATCTCGCTAGTTTCTTCGTTCACAAGGTAAAAGGTATGTTCCTGCAGCAATGCATCAATCACTGGTCGGGGCATCTGCAAGAAAAGCTGGTTGCTCACCACTTGCTGTGTAAAAGTAACCTCTGGATAAGCATTTAGAGATGTATACAGCTGATAAGCACTTTCATTGGCTTGGGTTGCATTCTTTTTCCATAAGTCGTCGGTAAAAAGAGCCGTTAATTGACAAGCAAGAAAACGCATTTTCGAGGCTAGTTGTGCAGATTGTTTACGCACAAAAAGAGCCGATTCTTTTAGCTCTTGTGCAAAAATCAACACACATTCGCCTAGCAACAAACCATTTTTAGTACCACCAAAGC
Organism: Bacteroidaceae bacterium; assembly: GCA_028707655.1. Classification (GTDB taxonomy): domain Bacteria; phylum Bacteroidota; class Bacteroidia; order Bacteroidales; family Bacteroidaceae; genus JAQWAN01. The sequence continues at coordinate 1,816 of JAQWAN010000102.1, read as the reverse complement.
TAACGATGTCTACCCCACAACCAGCCGTCATCTCTTGGAGACCTACCTGCAAAGCAACAGCTGCATTGGCCAAACGTGCACCATCCATCAACACATATATATCGTGCGCATGTGCTAGCGTGGTAAGGGCTTTTATCTCCTCGAGCGTATAAACCGTCCCGAGCTCTGTACACTGAGAGATATAGAGCACCTTGGGCTGTGAGTGTTGCTGATTACCAAACCCGGTTAGAAGGGGCAGCACAGAGGCTGGGGTTAGTTTACCATCGGGAGCAGGCACCGCACGGATAACACAGCCAGTCGATTTTGTAGGCGACCCGCACTCATCAACTAGGATATGTGCCATCTCTGTACAAATAATGGAGTGATAGGGACGTGTCATTAGTTGCAGGGCAACACTATTACTACCCGGTCCATTAAAAGTAAGTAGTGGCAGACAATCCGTTCCAAACACCGCTTGGGTTTTTGCTATAAATGCTTCAGACCATTGATCGGACCCATATGCCACAGCATGGTCTACATTGGCTTTAACTAGTGCTTCCATAATCAATGGATGCACGCCAGAATTATTATCGGATGCAAAACTTCTCATATTGATTTATTTTTTACAAAAAAACAGATTCTATCTTAGATAAGATGAAATGAAACGTTTTTTAACAAAATAAAGACCCCACTCTACCCCAAAAAAAAGCCTCCTTTCCATAGGGAAAGGAGGCTTTTATACTAAAACGAAAGATTTACATCATTCCGCCCATACCGCCCATGCCAGGAGCTCCTCCAGCCATTGGCATTTCTGGTTTTTCTTCTGGTTGATCTACAATAACACATTCTGTGGTTAAGAACATACCTGCAATAGAAGCTGCATTTTCTAATGCAACACGCGTTACTTTTGCTGGATCTACTACACCTGTTGCACGTAAATCTTCGTAAGTATCTGTGCGAGCATTGTAACCAAAGTCGCCTTTACCCTCACGCACTTTCTGCACCACAACAGCACCCTCTTTACCAGCATTAAACACAATCTGACGAAGAGGCTCTTCGATAGCACGTCTAACAATCTGGATACCTGTGGTCTCATCTTCATTGTCGCCCTTCATAGCTTCTAATGCATCGATAGCACGGATATAAGATACGCCACCACCGGCAACAATACCCTCTTCAATAGCTGCACGTGTAGCACAAAGTGCATCGTCTACGCGGTCTTTTTTCTCTTTCATCTCTACCTCAGAAGCAGCACCTATATACAATACAGCTACGCCACCAGATAGTTTAGCTAAACGCTCTTGTAATTTCTCTTTATCGTAGTCAGATGTAGTGTTGCTAATCTCTGCTTTGATAGCATTAACACGATCTTGAATCTTCTCTGTTGTACCTGCTCCATTAACAATAGTAGAATTCTCTTTAGAGATAACTACTTTGTCGCAAGTTCCCAACATCTCTAATGTAGCTTGTTCCAATTTGAAACCTTTCTCTTCGCTGATTACAACACCACCGGTAAGAATAGCCAAATCTTCTAACATTGCTTTTCTTCTATCGCCAAATCCTGGTGCTTTAACAGCACATATCTTTATTTGAGAACGAAGACGGTTAACAACCAATGTGGTTAATGCCTCGCTATCTACATCTTCTGCAATTATCAAAAGAGGTTTTCCGCTTTGTACAGCAGGCTCAAGGATAGGAAGTAGGTCTTTCAATACAGAAATTTTCTTGTCATAGATCAAGATATAAGGATGATCCATTTCGCATTCCATTTTCTCTGTATTGGTTACAAAATAGGGAGATAAATAACCGCGGTCAAATTGCATACCCTCTACAACAC
>JAQWAN010000101.1 GCA_028707655.1 Bacteroidaceae bacterium | reverse complement strand
GAATAGGTTCGTTATCGATAAAATGACGTACATATTTCGTAGCGAAAGCTTCATTCTTTTCATTTGAACGGTCGTTATAAGCCGTCTCTAATTGGCGTAAGTATTCTGCTTTAGCACGAACATATTCTGTTGCCGTAAAGCCATGTTGACGAGCACGTTCTAATTCGGTCAATAAAGCATCGAACGCAGGCATAATAGCATTCTCTTTGCATACTGCTGCACTTCCAAGCGCATCTTTTGTTTTAGACACTAAGAACTCACCATAATAAGTACCAGCCTCTAGATAGGGAGGGTTAGCTAATTGTGCTTTTTCTGCTAGACGAGCATTCAGCATATTTAGAATCATGTCTCTTGCATAGCTCATCGCTAGATAAGACATCGATTTTTTCACAGCAACAGGGGCAACATCTTGTTTCTGGAACATACGGATGATAGTGTATTGTTGTTCTTTATCTTTTCCGATGTGTACAATAGGTTCTTTATTATCTGCTACCGTAAAATATTCTCTTTTAGCAGGATTCTCAGGCATCTTGATAGGGGAGAAAAGCGCCTTAATCTTAGCCTCTACCTGGTCTACATCAATATCTCCTACCACAACAATACCTTGTTGGTCTGGACGATACCATTTTGCATAATAGGCACGTAAGCGTTCGTAAGGGAAACTGTCTACCACTTCCATTAAGCCAATCGGCATACGTTCAGCATAGCGAGAATCTTTATAAAAAGCTTTACACATACCCTTTAGCGCGCGCTGGTTAGCATTGTTTCTAGTTCTCCATTCTTCATGAATGATGCCACGTTCGTTATCGATACCCTCATCTAAGAGTAATAAATCGTTGGCCCAATCGTGCAAGATGAGTAGACAAGAATCGACTACTGTTTCGCGTGATGCAGGTACATTACTGATATTGTACACTGTTTCATCAATAGAGGTATAAGCATTTAGGTTTTCTCCAAATTTTACACCAATACCCTCTAGGTAATTAATAATGTTCTTTCCAGGAAAATGTTTTGTTCCTGCAAAACACATATGCTCTAAGAAATGAGCTAATCCACGTTGACTCTCCTCTTCAAGAATAGATCCTACTTTTTGTGCGATATAGAAATCCGCTCTTTTTTTAGGGTTTTCATTATGGCGTATATAATACGTTAACCCATTATCCAGTTTTCCAATGCGTACGCTGGGGTCAATAGGAATAGGAGGCACCTGTTGTTGTGCAAATGCCATAAGTGGTATGCTGGAAAATAGGGTTACAGCTACCAACATTTTGCTAAATAAATGTTTCATAAAAGTTTATTTTATTAATGCTAATCTTTTCTAATTTGCCATCTGTTTATGCGATGTACAATTTTCGTATCGCAAATGTATCTATTAATTAGGCATCAATTGCTAATAAAGCTTATATTTAAATCTTATTTAACAAAAAAATAATTGAAAAACAATGTTCATTTATTGTTTTTCAATTATTCTATTTGAAAAAGAGTTCTTTTCTGTTCTTTAGAACTAAATTATAAAAGTCCATTTTCAGAAAGATATTTTTCTGCATCTATGGCTGCCATACATCCTGTTCCAGCAGCAGTGATGGCTTGTCTGTAATGAGAATCGGCCACATCTCCTGCCGCAAAAACCCCTGGTAACTGTGTCTTAGGTGTACCTGGAATTGTTTTTAGGTAACCCACCTGGTCTGTTTCCAAGTATGCTTTAAATATCTCCGTGTTTGGTTTATGTCCGATAGCTAAGAAAAAACCATCAATAGGTAGTTCGTAGTTACGCTCTGCAGTAGCTGTTTTTTCCACTAATTTTACACCTTCTACACCTTTTTCTCCAACCAAGCCAACGGCATTGTGATTATAGAGCACTTCGATCTTAGGATTGTCTATTATGCGTTGTTGCATAATTTTAGAAGCTCTAAGGTAGTCTTTTCTAACGATGAGGTACACTTTTGCTGCTAAGCTCGATAAATAAGTTGCTTCTTCGCAAGCAGTGTCTCCACCTCCTACAACAGCAACAATTTTTTTGCGATAAAAGAAACCATCACAGGTTGCACAAGCACTTACACCCTGACCGGCATATTTAGTTTCATCGGGTAAGCCTAGATATTTAGCCGTAGCTCCTGTGGCAATGATTAGCGTATCTGCTATAATCTCTTTCTCGTCCTCTATAATAACATGGTAAGGTGCTTTTTCTAAGTTGCACGATGTAGCAAGTCCAGTTCGGATATCCGCACCAAAACGTTCCGCTTGTTTGCGTAAATCGTCCATCAGTTGTGTGCCATCGATTCCCTCAGGATAACCTGGGAAATTTTCTACTTCTGTTGTTGTTGTTAACTGTCCACCTGGTTGTAAGCCTTCATACAATAGGGGAGATAGATTAGCTCTACTAGCATAGATAGCAGCTGTGTAACCAGCTGGTCCTGAGCCAATAATTAGGCATTTTGTTTTTTCTGTTGTCATAATCTATTTCGTTTTAATTAGCGCATATCAATTAATTCGGCTGTAGGATATTCTTTCGTAGGGAAATGAAAGAAAGCGTTCGAAAGTTTTTCTGTTGCATGGAATGTATCAATAGATATCGTTCCATTATCGCCGTTTTTTAATCTGCTAGTGATAGAAAGGGGTTGTAAATCTTTTACCGTTAGGTAAACTTTGATAGAGGAAAAATCGCTCTCCATATCTTGAGGTACAAGTTTTATACAGTATGTTTTCTCCTGGTGTAGAACCTCTTCTCCTTGATAGTGAGCGGTATATTTTTGTTTGTAGTTACTAATCAAAGCATAGGGGTTCATCTCATTTAGTTCCTCTGTAGTAGGCTCACTAATGGTAACCTCCTCATTTAAGGAAACATAACTCCAGAGTGTTGTGCCGTCAAACCAACTAATGCTACGAGGAGTAACAATCTTAAAGCGCTCTTTTTTTAGATAAATCTCTCCCGAAGAGCTGTTCTCTTCGCCGCTAGAGAATCGTAGAGTACTCGTAAATTTAGCTTGAATGCCAGTAGACTTTTCGAGTAGCAGGATACATTTTTGAAGTAACCCGTCTGCTCTATCTTGTGCCGTACAGCCAATAGATAGAAAAAGCAAAAAGAGTAGAGTAGGGCATTTCTTGTACATCGTTACCTGTTGTTTAGTTTTGATTCTAATTCCATTTCACTTAGACAAAGCACCTTTCGTGGTTTACTACCGTCGGGTGGTCCAACAATTCCTGCCTGTTCCATCTGCTCTATTAAACGTCCTGCTCGGTTAAATCCAATAGAGAATTTGCGCTGTAACATAGAGGCAGAAGCTTGCTGTGTAGCAACAATCAGTGTAGCCACCTCTTCGAATAAGGAATCTTGTTTTCCTGTGTCGTAGGTGGTGTTAGCCTCATCCTTCTGCTCCATGGTATATTCTGGCAATTCAAAAGCAAGTGAATAGCCCTGTTGTCTACTAATATAATTAGTGATTGTGTCCACCTCAGAGGTACTCACAAAAGCACATTGCACGCGAACAGGATTACTCCCTTGCAGGAACAACATATCTCCACGACCAATGAGTTGATTGGCCCCTGGACGGTCGAGAATAGTACGTGAGTCAATCATCTGCGACACTTTAAAAGCCACACGAGCAGGGAAATTGGCTTTGATTGTACCCGTAATAATGTTTGTAGTAGGGCGTTGCGTAGCAATAACCATATGTATACCCACTGCACGAGCTAGTTGTGCAATACGTGCAATTGGTAATTCAATCTCCTTGCCTGCAGTCATGATTAGATCACCAAACTCATCAATAATAACCACGATATAGGGCATAAATTTATGTCCTTTATTAGGATTCAACTGTCGATTGATAAATTTCTTATTGTATTCCGTCACATTTCTAACATGTGCCTTTTGTAATAAATCATAGCGAGAATCCATCTCCACACAGATAGAATTCAGTGTCTGTATCACCTTCTTCACATCAGTGATAATAGCATCTTGTTCATCCGGAAGTTTAGCTAAGAAATGTTTCTCAATAACAGAGTAGATACTAAACTCCACCTTCTTGGGGTCAATCAGCACAAACTTAAGCTCAGCTGGATGTTTCTTGTAAAGCAGTGAGGTGATAATGGCATTCAGTCCAACCGATTTACCCTGTCCCGTAGCACCTGCCACTAAGATATGTGGCATACTGCTGAGGTCCACCATAAACACATCGTTGGTAATGGTTCTACCAAAAGCAATAGGAAGTGCAAAGGTCGATTCTTGGAACTTCTTTGATTGAATAACCGATTGCATCGAAACAATTTTTGCATCCGAGTTAGGCACTTCAATACCAATTGTTCCTTTCCCTGGGATAGGAGCAATAATACGGATACCAATAGCCTTGAGGCTCAAAGCTATATCATCCTCTAGTCCGCGAATCTTAGAGATACGAATACCCGATTCTGGCTTAATCTCATACAATGTTATGGTAGGTCCCACAGTTGCTTTGATACTACTTATCTCTATGCCAAAGCTGCGTAACACCGTAATAATTTGATTCTTATTATTGTTTTGCTCCTCCATATTGATGGTGGGCTCACTATCATCGTAATGTTTGAGCAGATCGATGGTAGGGTAATGGTAGTTCTCTAGATCGAGTTTAGGATTATAGGGTTGAATTTCAGGACCCTCGTAAGCTTGGTCCTCTTCTGTTCCTCCCGCTTTTGCGATAAACTCAGGCTCTTTAGCACCTGGCGTTCCCGCTTCCTCCGAATCCTGTCCCTTCTCTACCTGCATGGATAGATCTTTTTTGGTGGAGCCGAGCGGAGCTGTTGTTTCCGTTTTCTTGTTCTGATATTTTTCGGCACTAGGGTCTTCGAAGCAGATTTCCGTTCTCTCCTCTTTTTCTTCCTCCTCTTCCGTTGTCTCCTCCGTAGGAATATTTGCTAAGTCCTCTATAAAATTATCTCCAATAGAAGCCGCATTCTCCATCTCTAAATCTATAAGCTTCTCGCTAATCTCCTTCTCCTTCTTTTCCTCGGCCATTATATCTTGCGTTTCTAACCCCTCTTCAGAAGTCACTGCCGCCATCGCTTTTTCCTCTTTACTCATTTTAGGCTTTCTCTTTGGCCATTTTATGTTCCATTTAGGAAGTGTTGGATGAAAAATCTTACGAATAAATAAGATGACACGATTGTTCAATAATGCACCAAATACGATGGCTGTTCCTATTAATAGAAGCAGCTCTCCGGGGATACCAATCTGTTTAATAAGCCATAGGTTGATAATATGACCATGTTGTCCGCCAATATAAAAAAAGAGATTAGATGTTGCCTGCTCAAAAAGAAAGCTCAAAGTGATAGAACTCCAAAACATAATCAGTAGACAACAAATGAGCCATTTGCCAAATTTTACACTGTAGATACGCATGCAGCTTATCCCTCCTAATAACAGTAAGAAGGGGATGAAAAAGGAAGCAACACCAAACGATTTATGAATAAATAGGTCGGCTAGTTGTGCACCTATTGTTCCCCCAACATTGCTCGCCTTATGTCCCTCCTGCAATAAGTATGCAGCGTCCATATACTGTTGGTCTGTTCCGCCCGTTCTAAAGTAGGAATACATGGAATAGCCCAGATAAAGACCTAATAATGCAAGAATGAGTCCAATAACAAATAGGGTACTGTCATTCCGCATAAATTCCTTGATAGCTGAGAAATAGAGATATAGGGTCGACTCTTTTTTATTAAGTTGTTTTTTTGCCATGATAAAATGCTTGTTTACATGCAAATGTATGCAAAAAACACGGATTTTCACTTTATTCTTGCTTGTTTTTAGTAACTTTGCATCCAAAATTTGAAATAATGAATGATATTAAAACGATCGTTTTTCATAAGAATACAATAGAGTTTGTAACCGTTGCTGTGCAGTATTGTTCCTTCTTGGAGCAATCCGAAACAATGCAGCGAAAAGACTTTATTGATGTGTCGCTTAAACTACTCCCATTGTTGTATCTTAAAGCCTCCCTGTTACCTCCTTGTCAACCTTTAGGCGATGAAGTAGTGGAGCAGTTTGTACAAGAAGATGATTATGAAGTAATTCAATTGACCATTGCTGGTATCCTGAAAGATCGTAATGATTATTTGGATGTATTCCTTTCCGATATGAAATATAGTGATACCCCCATCAATTGTACTATATCGGAAGACCTAACAGATATTTATCAAGATATTAAGAATTTCATCTCTGTCTATCGATTAGGATTAGAATCCACGATGTATGAATCGTTAGTGGTTTGTGAGGAATCGTTTGCTCTTTATTGGGGGCAGAAACTGGTGAACACCCTGCGTGCTCTGCACGATGCTAAATATGCCTTTCATTCTGCGGATGAGGTAGATGAAAAAGACTTAGACGATTTAGAGGAAGAGGAGGATAAATGTTTATAGTCAACGAGAAGATGGATAAAGCATGCATTGCAAAGATGCCGCGTGCTGATTTTATGGGTGAGGTAGAGGTAGTAGATACAGAAGAGGCTGCGGATAAAGCATTACATTACCTTTCACAGTTCGATGTGATAGGCATTGATAGTGAGACACGTCCAGCTTTTGTTAAGGGACGTTCCTATAAGGTAGCCCTATTGCAGATCTCTACCCTGGAGAAATGTTATTTGTTTCGTTTGAATAAGTTAGGATTAACCCCCTCTCTTATCCAATTGCTCACCAATCCCAAGATTCTAAAAATAGGCTTATCTTTAAAAGATGACCTAATGATGTTGCATAAACGTTCCCCTTTTAAGGAGCAAGGCTGTATCGATTTACAGAATGTGGTTGGTCATTTTGGTATACAAGATCGTAGCTTACAGAAGATACATGCCAATCTCTTTGGCGAGAAAATCTCTAAAGCCCAACGTCTATCCAATTGGGAAGCAGATATACTGCAACCCGCACAACAGAAATATGCGGCCATTGATGCATGGTCTTGCTTGGTTATATACAACCGTTTACAACAAATGAAAGAACAGGGCTATGAAGTAAAGCCATTCGTTAATAAAGATACAAAAAATGAATTATAAGAAAATAATTTTAAAGCCGCTAAAAGAGGAATCGTTAAATCGTTTCCATCCATGGGTCTTTTCGGGTGCCATTAGAAGTAAAGATGAACAACTGAAAGAGGGAGATATAGCAGCTGTATACACATCTAACGGAGATTTTATAGCACTAGGGCACTACCAAGTGGATAGCATTACCGTACGTGTTCTTTCTTTTCAAGAGGTGGAGATTGATTATGCCTTCTGGCTGAAACGGTTAAAGGTGGCACTAGCTGTACGCAAGAGTTTAGGACTTATTGATAATCCAACTACTAATGCCTTTCGTTTAGTACATGGTGAAGGTGATAATCTGCCTGGATTAATTATCGACGTGTATGGTACAACAGCCGTTTTGCAGGCACACTCAGTAGGTATGCACTGCGACCGTTTGGTCATCGCCGAGGCATTGTCTGAATTAGTAGGTGCACGTATT
>JAQWAN010000100.1 GCA_028707655.1 Bacteroidaceae bacterium | reverse complement strand
CCGCCGACCCTCTGCGTGTAAAGCAGATGCTCTGAACCAACTGAGCTAAACGCCCGATTACTAGGGTAAAAACAATTAAGAATCTCTTCGTGGGCGTTGACGGGTTCGAACCGCCGACCCTCTGCGTGTAAAGCAGATGCTCTGAACCAACTGAGCTAAACGCCCGACATTCTTTTTGTTTTAAAGCGATGCAAAGATACGTACTTTTTCTTAAGCTCCAAATTTTCTAGCTTCTTTTTCAATAAAAATGTTGATTTTTTTTTCAGAAAGGACTATTTGCTCTCTCAAAACGCATCTTTTATCGATTTTAGCTAAATAATAACTCTTACTCCTATAGAAATTTTTATCTTTGCGAATGTTTACTCTTTCAAAAGAGGAAGATCTAAAATTGCCTAGTAAGGAAAGCATAAATCAGTAGATTAAAAGCTACTAAGCAATAGTAGTAGCAACTTAAAAAAAAGCGAATTATTTAATTAATTAATAAGAATATGGAAACAGTAGTTAGCGGAATCCGTCCAACGGGAAATCTCCACTTGGGCAACTATTTTGGAGCATTAAAAAGTTTCATTCAAATGCAGAATGAATATAATTGTTATTTTTTTATTGCAGATTGGCATTCTATGACCACTCACCCAAAACCAGGAGACATTCAACGAAGCGCTAATACCATCTTAGCTGAATATTTAGCTTGTGGCATTGACCCCTCTAAATGTGCCATATATTTTCAAAGTGACGTAAAAGAGGTACTCGAACTTTATCTCTACTTAAATATGAATACCTATTTGGGCGAGCTAGAACGTGTTACGTCCTTTAAAGACAAAGCACGCAAACAACCCAACAACGTGAATGCAGGTTTATTAACCTACCCCACTTTGATGGCTGCAGATATCCTTATCCATAAAGCAGCAAAAGTGCCGGTTGGAAAAGACCAAGAACAAAACATGGAGATGGCTCGCAAATTTGCACGCCGTTTTAACTCCTTTTACGAGAATGACTTTTTTCCAGAACCTGCTTCCTTCTCCTTATCCAACAAAGCCATTAAGATACCAGGATTAGATGGCTCTGGTAAAATGGGTAAATCGGAAGGCAATTGTATCTACCTGATTGATGATGATAAAACGATTCAAAAAAAGGTGATGAAAGCGGTAACGGATGCTGGTCCACAAACACCTAATAGTGAGAAACCAGAATCAATTCAGAATCTATTTACTTTCTTAGATATTGTTTCCTCTAAAGAGGCTTATAACTTCTATGACGAGAAATGGAACGACTGCTCTATTCGTTATGGCGATTTGAAAAAACAATTAGCTCAAGATATTATAGCATTTACATCTCCTATACGTGAACGTATTATGGAATACTCCGCAAATACGGAATTGCTTAAAAAAATAGCTAAAGAGGGAGCGGAAAAATCACAAGAAAATGCAGCTAAAACACTTGCTGAAGTACGCCATATTATTGGATTTAGATAGACTTAAAACAACAAAGAAGTATTGTTAGCTAATTTTTATTTCTGTTGGGCCTAAAGAACTAGATTTACAGAAACCAAAACAGCTGCTTGTTTTTCCCTTTGGGAGATAAACAAGCAGCTGTTTTGGTTAAGAATAGATTAAAACTTCTTTTCAATCTCTGTCTCATCGATGACGGCAAGAATGGTCTTTCCATCGGGTGTGTATTTTGGCATAGAACAAGCAAATAGGGTATCTACTAGATTGTTCATCTCCATCTCGGAGAGCACTTGTCCATATACTATGGCAGAAGCTTTTGCTAATGTTAGTGCAATGGGCATTCGCATCTCATCTACCATCTCTACACCTTTCTCCATGGTAGAGATAAGCATGTCTCTAATGAGATTAACGGGATTAACACCTTCCATACCAGAGGGGATGGCGTTAATAGAAAAACTACCTCCGCCTAAATCGCTTAGGTCGAAACCAATGGCAGAAAGTTCCTCTTCTATCTGTTTTAAAATAACAGCTTCTGAAGGGGGGACTTGAATTATTTCGGGGAATAATAGGCCATGAGAAACGCCCTGTTTCTGCTCTAGCTGTAAAAAATATTTGTCAAATAAAACACGAACATGTGCGCGATGCTGATCAATTAGCATCAATCCCGACTTAACCGACGAGATGATATATCTTCCTTTATACTGGTAGTTGCGAACGCTCTTTTCTTTTTCGGTATAACTTGCCTCACTCATTATTGGCTCGTTATCGGGCGAAAGGGGGCGAGATCTATTTATAGCAACACTCTCATACACCTTATCACTCTTTTTAACAGCGGTGCCCGATTGGTCGGAGAAAGAAGCGGCCGATTCAAAGGGATTGAAATTGGGATTAAATTCCATTTCAGGTGGCGATACAGCTTCATGGTGCGCGGTAAATGCGGGTATCTCTGGCATATCGGTAGTGTCAAAATCGATAGAGGGAACGGCATTAAATTTACCGAGCGACTCTTTGATAGAGGCCATTAGGATCTGCCATATGGGTTGTTCGTTTTCGAACTTAATCTCTGTCTTTGTGGGATGAATATTAACATCGATAGTAGATGGGTCTACCTCTAGATAGATAAAATAGGAGACAAACTCACCCGCAGCTATTAGTCGAGAAAAAGCTTCAGATACGGCCTTATTAAAGTAGGCATGACGCATATATCTGCCATTGACAAAGAAATACTGATGGGCTCCTTTTTTACGCGCATATTCTGGCTGCGCCACATAGCCTCTAATCTTAACTAAAGCGGTATCGACCTCTAAGGGTAGTAATTGTTGATTAAGACGCTTTCCAAAGATAGAGACAATACGATTTCTAAGCGTAGAGGCTGGTAGATGAAAGAGTTCTAAATCATTATGACGAAGGGTAAACGATATAGTGGGATAAACCAATGCTATTCGCTCAAAATCTCTAATAATATTACTTAACTCGGTTTTATCCGATTTTAAGAATTTGCGACGAGCTGGTATATTAAAAAATAGGTTCTTAACTTGAAAATTAGTTCCTACGGGGCAAGATGTAGCTTCTTGTAACTCTACTTTACTGCCGGATACAATAAGCAGGGTGCCTACCTCTTCTGCAGCTGTTCTTGTACGTAACTCAACTTGCGAAACAGCAGCAACAGAGGCCAAAGCTTCGCCTCGAAAGCCCATTGTAGAAAGGGAGAAGAGATCTTTAGCGGAACAGATTTTTGAAGTGGCATGACGCTCAAAAGATAAACGTGCATCGGTTGGAGACATACCTACGCCGTCATCAATAACCTGGATACAGGTACGACCAGCATCTGTTATTAAGACATGGATTTGTGTAGCAGAAGCGTCAATAGCATTCTCTACTAACTCTTTTACCACGGAAGAGGGGCGTTGTATTACCTCGCCGGCAGCTATTTGATTTGCTACCGAATCGGGTAAAAGACGAATTACATCACTCATAAATAAACAGTCAAATATTAGATAAATTTAGGTCTAAAAGACCCATGAACCTGTCATTAAAAAATTCAAGAGATACAACAGAAGCAATAATGCTGGAACAATCAACAAGCGATAACGCGAACTAGGATTTTCTTTGCGTTTACGCAAATGCTTTGTCACCTGAACAAATGCACCATGAATATAGTCACGGTTATTCTCCTTAGGTGGCGCAATACCCATCTCTCTTTTTGCCGCTTCTTCCATCTCATCCAATTTCTCTTTCCGCTTATTAACGTAAATATATTGGTGATTAAAGCTACGTGGCTTTTGTGATTTTGAATTAAACAGTCCCATACCTTATTATTTTAAAATGATCTGATGATTAGTAGGAATCTTATTGGAACGCTTCGATTGTTTTAATATATCTGTTGCTTTCTTTCCAACCCAATTAAATATATCTTCTTTGCTTTTTGGACGCATATAATCTAACCAAACAAAATTGGACAGCAAACGCTTCTCTTCTGGAATCTGATCCATCGGATAGGTGGTTCCATTTGTTTGTGGCTTCATTACTGCCTTTTCTAGTTTTCTGTCTTTGAGATATAAATCTAAAATACTTGTCTCAGATGAATTAAAGGCTATAATACCTTTGTTCTTTTCTTCGAGATAAAAAGCGACGTGCACATTACCGGTAACCAATGAGCGACGAATCTGCTTCTGCTGAAAAAAGGCTTTCATCTCTTTTCCGGAGACTTGATTATAATGGATGGAATCTTTCTTCTCTACCGCTAATGCTTGATTAATGATATGTGCCCAGTCGATGGTACTATCGTTCATATAGACACGAATCTCCTCGCCTAAGAGTTGCTGATTTTGATTCCACACCACTGGGTCTTTATAAAAGGTCATGCAAGAATCTTTCGAATTAAAGACAAGAGAATCGCAAGAAGCTTGTAAGTCGTGTCGATAAGCACGTACTTTATGATATGCTCTAATCAACTTATAGGTGGAATCGGTCTGGAGATTATAGGTGTTCATTCGGAGTGTGTCAGCATGCAAAAACAGACTATCACCTTGTGAATAATCTACCACAACGGCTCGTTCTGTTGCCATTACATTTTCTCGCTTCTCATCATAGTAACAATAGTTACCCATGAACAGACTTTTCCCTATCGTATCGTTCATCTCTACGTTGTTAAAGGCTTTACCATACCCCACCTTTCGGTCGTAAAAAAGACTATCGCCAGTTAATCGCTTACCGCCGTTATAGAGCACCGACCGATTTAGTAGATGGGCCTGCTCTACTTGGGTGTCGTAATAACCTAACTCTGAATAGATATGATTTTTACCATTGTCAATGGTAGATGGCCCTAAAATAGTAGCAATCTTGGTTTGTGTACTGTAACGCAACGTATCTGAAGCCAACACAAATTTAGGATTGGTGAGATGTACCTCATGGTTAAAAACAGCCACCTTAGTAGCTGGACTATATTGTCCCCAATTGGAGGTTAACACATTGTCTTGATCGGTCAATTCTCCACCATCAAAATAATAGCCGAGATTATAAACACGATCGTAGTTTAAACTATCTGTGGTCAGTACCGTGTTTTTATGAATCATCTGGACATCGCCCCTCACCATGGCTATCTGACTGTTTCCATCATAGAAGAGATGTTTTCCATAGAGAAAGAGTGTATCTCCTTGGTTCATCTTTATGTGTCCAAAGGCTTCTAAAGAGTTTGTCTTGGAGTAGAAATAGGCACTATCACAATACATATAGAGACTATCGTGTCTAAAAACAACGTTTCCATCTACTATTTGTGCATCAGGATTCGTTTTTTTATTAAAACGCAACACATCTGAATGCAACAGATAAACCTTTGTCTTTGCGGGTTCCTCTTGTGTTTGCGCCATTCCTATATTAGGACTAAACAAAAAAGAGAGAAGCACTATCACATAAGCTGGACAATGAATAAGAAAATGAGCACTATATTTATACAGCATAACAAGCCTATTCCTTTCTATTTTTTAACCCATCCCGGATATTTAAATCCACTCATTCTCCATTTCTTGTTCACACGCACATAGGTGTTCTTCTGTTTATTTTTTATCCATGCTTCAATCTTTTCAGCACGCAGTTTTTTAAGTACCAACTCTTTTAAGACTTGATAATCTTCATTTATAGAAGCTCTATGGGCTATTTCTTTTGTTTTCAACTTCACAATGGCACAAATCTCTTTACCTTTCTCGTTTTTCATGGTAAAGGCATTAGAAACCTCACCAACCTTGAGTCGGTCAACAGCTTTTGCAATCTCATCTGGCAATTGCTGCATCTCAAAGAGAGAGGTACCGGTACGTGGATTAGGCATTAAACCATGGTTGTTACGTGTGTCTACATCACTAGAGAAATAGAGAGCAGCTCTACCAAATTTGATGTTATCTGAGCGTATTTCGGTTGCAATAGAGTCTAATTGATTTAGAGCATTTGTTAAATCGGCCTCGGCAATTTTGGTTTTAAGCAAAATATGTCGGGTGTTCACCATATCTCCACGACGTTCTATCAACTGAATAATATGATAACCGTATTCTGATTCTACAATTTTAGAGACCTTATTTTTATCTTTTAAATCAAAAGCTACATTGGCATAAGCTGGCACTAACTGTCCCTTACCCATGAATCCTAACTCACCACCACGACGTGCTGATGCAGGGTCTTCGGAATAGAGTAATGCTAAAGTAGAGAACTTAGACTCACCAGATGTAATACGCTCTGTAAACTCGCGCAAACGACTCTTAACACGTTCAATTTCTTTATTGGGTATCTTTGGCTGTAATGTTATTCGTTGCACCTCAACCATCTCTGGGATGAAGGGGATGCTGTCTTTAGGCATTTCGCTAACTAAATCGCGCACTTGAGCGGGTGTTACCGTTACCTCACCAATAATCTCTTGTTTCATTTGCTGCACAGTAAGTCCTTCGCGCACATTCTCGCGCATCGTCTCTCGAATCTTAGAGATGGGTTTGTTAAAGTATTGCTCTAACTTTTCTTTAGAACCGATGGATTGGATATATTGGTTCATCATCATCTCAACACGCGAGGTGACATCTGATTCGGAAGCCTGAATACTATCTAAATCTGCTTGATGCAAAAACAATTTCTGAATAGCTAATTCTTCTGGGATAATACAATAGGGGTCACCGTCAAACTTGCGTCCTTCATATTGTGCACGGATACGTGTTTCCTCTACCTCAGATTTAAGGATAGCCTTGTCTCCCACTACCCAAACCACTTCGTCTATCACATTGTTTTGTGCCATAGACGTTGTTACGCATAGCAGTAACATGCTACAAAAAGCCAATAATTTATTCATTATTTTTCTATTAATAATATTCTACATCGTTATTTTTTAGGGATCTATTGTACAGCTCTAGTTTTGTCTTTTCAATAAAATCTACTTGCTTGGTTTTTAATAAGATATCTGCAATCTTAGTACGTGCAAAATCATAGGGCTCTGGTGCACCCTCCAGCAAATAATCGGAAATAACTAGATAGTAACAATAGGCAGTATCTTTCAATTCGATAAACTGTTTCGCAGAAAACAGGTGTTCTTTATCCATTTTTTTAAATGGCATACGTTCTACAATATCATCTGTTAACAACCATTTTTCATAGAAATTCTCGTAGATAACAGCCTTCTGCAAACTAAACTGTTCTACTAAATCTAAACTTTCTTGCTTGTCCGACTTCAACCATTTCTCTAGTTTCTTCGTAGACAAGCTAATAGGCACCTTCATAAAAAGACCTTTTACTATAGGACGTTGCAAGATAAAATAACGACCATTCTGCTCATAATAATCTTTTATCTCCTCTTCGGTTACCTCTTCTGTAAATTTCTGATCCATCAATTGTTGTTGATAGACATGGAGCAATAAGGACTGACGATAATCGTTCACCATCTGCTCGATATGCTCATCATAGGGAACATTCTGTTCTGCTTTAGATAAAAACAGTTTTCGTTCCACCCACTGTTTACAATAGTTAGCCACAAAAGTTGTACTATCCGCTTTGGATAAATTAAGGGGCATCAATGCATTTACAT
>JAQWAN010000099.1 GCA_028707655.1 Bacteroidaceae bacterium | reverse complement strand
CGTGTGCTCTTCCGATCTCAAATTTACGATTAATTGCTTAAATTAATCTTTATGTTCTATCTTTTTAGAAAGGTAGAACGTTTTTTTTAAAGGTATCTATGTGACTAACAGTACTTACGGAACCCCTCTTTTTAAGGAACATCTGTAAAAAAAATAGGAAATGTTTGTAAGATAGAAAGAAAAGCGGTACTTTTGCAAGCCGATTATTATCTCTAGAAGATAAAAGTTTAATTAATAGCGAGTTAAAAGCTCTTTGTCCGAGAGTGATTAGAAACTACGCTAGCATGTTTTTATTAGTAGTAACAATTTAAAATGAAATTAGAGTGGATACTTTAAGTTACAAGACCATTTCTGCAAACAAAGCAACGACTGTAAAGAAATGGGTTGTTGTGGATGCTACCGATCAGGTGTTAGGTCGCCTCGGTGCGAAAGTTGCGAAAGTGTTGAGAGGAAAGTATAAACCAAACTTTACTCCACACGTAGATTGCGGTGATAATGTAATCATTATCAATGCCGACAAAGTAAGATTAACAGGTAAAAAGATGACTGACAGAATCTATTTGACATACACAGGTTATCCTGGTGGTCAAAGAGAGCATACTCCAGAATCTATCTTGGCTAAACCAAATGGTGAAGAGAAACTGTTGAAGAGAGTTGTAAAAGGAATGCTTCCTAAAAATCGTTTAGGTAAAGTTTTATTGGGTAATCTATATGTTTATGCTGGAAGTGAGCACAAACACGATGCTCAGACTCCTGAATTAATCGATATTAACTTACTAAAATAATACATAATGGAAGTTATTAATGCATTAGGTAGACGTAAACGTGCAATTGCGCGTATATATGTAAGCGAAGGTACAGGAAAGATTACAATCAACAAAAGAGATCTTTCTGTATATTTTCCATCCACTATTCTTCAGTACGTAGTTAAACAACCTCTAGCGAAGTTGGACGTAGCTGAAAAATTTGACATTAAGGTAAATCTTAATGGTGGTGGTTATACAGGTCAATCACAAGCTTTGCGTTTAGCAATTGCTCGTGCACTTGTTAAAATGAACCCAGAGGACAAAAAAGAACTTCGTGCAGAAGGCTTTATGACTCGTGACTCACGTTCTGTAGAGCGTAAGAAACCAGGTCGTCCAAAAGCTCGTAAGAGATTCCAATTCAGTAAACGTTAATATTTGCTGGGAATTATCTAGCGGGATTTATGTTTAGTATCTAAATCATGGGGATTCATACAGTTGATAAGACTACCCTGTGGTTGGTTGAGAAAACAAAAAAGAATGTAAACGATTAAAGAAACAAAAATGTCAAGAACAAATTTTGATACATTATTAGAGGCTGGTTGCCACTTCGGACACCTTAAAAGGAAATGGAATCCAGCTATGGCCCCTTATATCTTTATGGAACGTAATGGTATTCATATCATTGACCTTCATAAAACGGTTGCCAAAATAGACGAAGCTGCTGAAGCTTTGAAACAAATTGCTAAATCAGGAAAGAAAATCCTGTTTGTTGCTACTAAAAAACAAGCTAAACAAGTTGTAGCCGATAGTGTGGCTGCAGTAAACATGCCTTATGTTGTTGAACGTTGGCCTGGTGGTATGTTGACTAACTTCCCAACTATCCGCAAGGCTATCAAGAAGATGACAACAATCGACAAAATGACCACTAATGGTACATTTTCTAACCTTTCTAAAAGAGAGATGTTACAAGTTTCTCGCCAACGTGCCAAATTAGAGAAGAATCTTGGTTCTATCGCTGATTTAACACGTCTTCCTTCTGCTTTATTTGTTGTGGATGTAATGAAAGAACGCATCGCAGTAAGAGAAGCTAATCGCTTGGGTATTCCAGTTTATGCTATCGTTGATACTAATTCTGATCCTTCAGATATCGATTTCGTAATCCCAGCTAATGATGATGCTACAAAATCTGTAAGCACTATCATCGATACTTGCTGTGCTGCTATCGCAGAGGGATTAACCGAAAGAAAAGTAGAGAAGATGGATACTGAGGCTGCTGAAGATGGAGCTAAAAAGAAAAAAAGAGTTTCTAAAGCGCGTGTAGATGCTACAGAAGCTGCTCCAGTTGTTGCTGAAGAGACAAAAGTAAGTACAGAAGAAGCTAAAGCTTAATTTATATATGTGCTAATATTCTAAGTGCTTTTTCATGGCTTTGTTGCGTATGAGGGCCTTAGTATATTAGCATTTTGTATTTATAATCATTATTAACTTTCAAAATTAGAAAATTATGGCTGTAAGTATGGCTGATATAACCAAGCTTCGTAAAATGACGGGTGCTGGTATGATGGATTGTAAGAATGCATTGACAGAAGCCAATGGCGTTTTAGAAGAAGCTATGAAAATTATTCGCGAAAAAGGTAAAGCAGTTGCTGCTAAACGTTCTGACCGCGAAGCTTCTGAAGGATGTGTATTGGCTAAAGTGGACGGAAATTTCGCGGCTACTATTGCCTTAAAATGCGAAACCGATTTCGTTGCTGGTAATGCTGACTTCATCAAGTTAACACAAGATATTCTTGACGTTGCTGTTGCTAACAAATGTACAACAATTGAAGAGGTGAAAGCACTTCCTTTTGCAGATACAACCGTTGAACAAGCTGTTATTGATAGAATTGGTATCACAGGTGAGAAGATGGAATTAGATGGTTATATGACTATCGAGGCTCCTTCTGTTACTATGTACAATCACCAAAATAAAAATTTCTTGTGTACACTCGTTGCTTTGAACAAAGAGGTAGACGAAAAAGTAGGTCGCGAGATAGCTATGCAAGTAGCTGCTATGGCTCCTATCGCTATTGATGAAGCAGGTGTTCCTGCTGAGACATTGGCTAAAGAAAAAGAAATTGCTGCTGATAAAGCACGTGAAGAGGGTAAACCTGAAAACTTGATTGAACGTATTGCTGCTGGTCGTATCAAAAAATTCTACAAAGAAGTTTGTTTGAACGAGCAAGAATATATCCAAGATGGTAAAAAAACAGTTGCAGAATATTTGAAATCTGTAGATAAAGATCTTAAAGTTGTTGCTTTCAAACGCTTCACATTAAGAGCTGAATAAAAAATATTACTATAAAGAAAAGGCGGACCATATGGTTCGCCTTTTTTTTAGCTCAAAACGGATAATTTGACACCCTTTTTGACTGAAAAAGACAAATTGTCGCTTTGTTTTTATCTTTTTGTCAGCATTTGACCGCTTCTTGCTGCTCTTCTTTTAAAAGAGTTTAAAATAGAATGTAATGCGCTGCTTGGTGCATTCTTTGTGATTAGTTAAGCAAAGAATAACTCGATAGTGTGAGTGATTCTATTTCTAGATGTTTAACCATAAAAGGAGATTAAAATGATTTTACCAATTAGAAAAAAACAAGATTGGATGCCAAGTATCTTTGACGATTTCTTTGATAATTCTTGGCGCGAGAGAATGGGTGCAATTGTTCCTGCTGTGAATGTATTAGAGACCAAAAAAGAGTATAAGGTGGAATTTGCAGCTCCAGGTATGACAAAAGAGGACTTTAATGTTCATCTGAATGACAATAATGATTTGGTAATCAGTATTGAAAAGAAAAAAGAGGAACAAAGTAAAGAACCTGTTGCCACAGAGAAAGCAGACGAATCGAAGGAGAAACCTAACGATTCTGAAAAAGAGTGTTGCCGTTATTTACGTAAAGAATTTTCTTACACCTCTTATCAACAAGCCTTTACATTGCCCGTTGATGTGGATAAAGAAGCTATATCGGCGCATGTAGACAACGGTGTGCTAACCGTTACATTACCAAAATTAACTTTTGATAAAGATAAAAAAGGCCAACGCGTCATAGCAATTGATTAAGCATTGCGTGTTGTTGCTTTATTACAAAAGAGCGAATCCATTGGATTCGCTCTTTTTATGTAAAAAGGGGGAGGCTACTTATTAGCGTCTGTTTGCCATCTTATAATCTCCTCGCCAGTTCTTATCCCATGTGTTTTTAAAGGGGTGTGCTTCAGTGTTTAGCACATAATCTTTGAAAGAGAACACATGCTCTGGTGCAAAAAAGAGATAACAATATTTCATGGTCTCTGCAAAAAAGAAGCTTTCTAAAGTATCCCATTTTTCTTTTGTGCGTACATCTCTTAGTTGTACATAGCCATTCTCTACTTGACAATATTTTTCAATCGATTCAAACATTGTTTTTCCCATCTCATAGTATTTCTTCTGCCCAGTAGCTTTCCATACGTAGTAGGTAGATTCAATGGCTTCTGGACGAATCATATAGTATGCCGATTGAATCTCCATGGTGGAATAATCAATACTCTCTGGCTCTACATCGTGTAAAGTCCACATCTTAAAAATAGATGCTTGTAGCTCTTTCGCTAAATCGGTTTCGCCCGTTAGAATTAAACAGCCATTCCAAAAACAATCTAATGCCCCAAACGTGGTGGCTGTGCGTGCTCCTGTGTTCATGTCTGCTTCGCCTATCCAATAGCCGTTGTTGGTATGGTCGCCTAGATAGCTGTTTATCCCCTTAAGAGAGGTTTCCCACATCTCTTTTAAATCGGCATCGCCAAACAGAATGCTTCCCTTGAGTAGGTACTCATAGTAGGCATCTATACCGCCTCGGATATGTGCACGGTTGTCTAACCATTCGCCAGTGTCGCAATTGATGGCACCAGCCACAAGACCTGTTTTACCGCGTCTGTTATAGAGCGCTACTACGCCTTTTTTACATTTCTCGTAGTAGATAGGATTGCCGGTTAGCTTACTGAGCATGCCATATTCTAATAGCATAGATCCTACTTCACAAGGATTTGTGGTGTTTTTGCTGATAGCGCCTGTTCTTAGGTTGACCATGCGATAGGGGATGCCCGTAGGTGTGTTGAAAACGGGTAGGAGTCGGTCTGCCAGGTCGGTGGCTAACTGTAAGAAGCGTGCATCACCATCTAGCTGATAAGCAGAAATAAGTCCGCCTACCAATCGGATGGCTATCTCAAATTGCTGTACCTCCATGTCTTTATCGAAATTAAGTTGGGAGAAGATGAGTTTTTTGGCTCCTCTTTTTCTTTCTCTAATCCCATTAAGCACATGGTGCTGAAAGCATCTACAGGAGTCATCAGTAGTGAGGAAGTATACCAGTTGTGGCCGGTTTCACTTATTGGATTAACTGCATCCATCCCTGCTGCATAATTCATATAGGCATTCCATCCTTTTTTAAATGCTGTTTTAACGCGTTCTGCATAGATCTCTTTTTCGGTTGGTTTAGTAGAACAGCTTACTAAAAGCATTGGTATAAGACATAGGAGTAGTATACATTTTTTCATCGTTTAGTTAGGTTAAAGGTGTGTATTAAAAAGCTAGGTCAAGAGTAAAAAAAAGTGTAGCTTCTTAAATGGAAGCTGCTGGTGTGTTTTTGCTGTTTAGCGGATTAGCAACTCTTTGTTTGCGAGTAGCCCTCCTCTAGAAGTAATTGTGTGGCACGTAGCTTGAAATCGCCCTGTAAGATGATCTCTTGTTCTTTCACCGAACCGCCAACGCCGCATTTTCCTTTTAGCCATTTGCCGAGTTCTTTGCAGGTGTCACTATCGCCAACAAATCCGGTGACTAGTGTTACCACTTTTCCGCCGCGGTTTCTGCGATCTATGCGTACCCGTAGTTTTTGTTGACGTTTGGGGAGTGTGTCTGGTTCCTCTATCTCTTCGCCCACATATTCAAAGTCGGGATTTGTGGAATACACCACATTGAGGCGTTCTTTCCAATCGTTCTTGCTCATAATTCAGTATTTTTTTCAAAAGTAAGCAACTGTTTTCAAATAGTAAAGAATCAAATGTGTTTGTTTTTTTTGTTTAATCTCTATTAACCTTTAACGCAAAGCATTGTCATTCCCGAAAAATAGTGTATTTTTGTCTATCCCAATAAGATTTAATAAATGAGTCATTTACCTATAACAAAATTTCAGAAAATACCGGAACCCACCTTAAGACGGTTGCCATGGTATCTTTCTAATGCAAAACTCCTAAAAAGCAGGGGCGAACAATTTGTATCTACCACACAAATTTCAAAAGATATTAATATTGATGCATCGCAAATAGCAAAAGATTTGTCTTATGTAAAAATTGCAGGAAGAACACGTGTTGGGTATGAAGTAGATGATTTGATTGTGGTACTAGAAGATTTTTTAGGTTTTACCAACCTACATACCGCTTTTTTATTTGGCGTTGGAAATTTGGGTGGCGCACTATTATTAGATTCTGGATTAAAACAGTTTGGATTACAAATTGTAGCTGCTTTCGATGTAGACCCCACTAAGGTAGGGACCACCATTAATGGCATTCCAATCTATCCTATTGAGGAACTACCCAAGCGTATGAAGCAGTATGAGGTGAGCATTGGTGTTTTAACCGTACCGATTCAAATTGCACAGCAGATAACCGACTTTATGGTGAAAGAGGGGCTAAAGGCTGTTTGGAATTTTACCCCTTTCCGTATACGGGTGCCACAATCTATCGTGGTGCAAAACACCTCTTTGTATGCGCACTTAGCTGTTATGTTTAATCGACTGAATTGTAATAAAGCTAAAAAACGAAAATGAAAATATTTGTAGTAGAAGCAAATTATTCTGCACACAATAAACAAGATAATAGTTCGTTTGTAAAGAGTGAGGAACCTGTTTTTTTTATGAAACCAGATTCAGCTCTTTTAAAGGATAACAAGCCCTTTTTTATTCCTGATTTCTCCAAGAAGATAGTATATGGAGCACAGATTGTGATTCGTATTAATAAATTAGGAAAGAATATTGGCGAACGTTTTGCACACCGCTATTATGATGCAGTAACCGTGGGACTTGATTTAACGGCACGCGATTTGCAGGAGAAATTAATACAACAAGGACAACCTTGGGAAGTAGCAAAAGGGTTTGATGGTTCTGCCGTTTTAGGCAGATTTATACCTAAAGAGCAAATGGGAGATTTAAATAAACTAGATTTCTGCTTAATGGTTGATGGTAAACAAGAGCAACAAGGCTGTTCGGAGAATTGGATTTTTTCTGTCGATTGTTTAATTGCTTGGATTAGTCAGTTCTATACCTTGAAGATGGGCGATTTGTTGTTTACAGGAGCCCCTGTTGGAGATACAATAGCTACAGTGAATCAACATCTGCAAGGTTATTTGCAAGATCAACCATTATTTGATTTTCATATTCGCTAATAGAAATCATGTAATGTTAATTGGATGAAAAAGCTAAAAATACGTTTTCATTATTATATAATCACTCTTTTCTTATTGTTGTGCGTTAATTCTATAGCTGCGCAAAGCTTTGTTTCGCTCAATTGGGATCTACCAGAGCCTTTTTATATTGGTACAGAACGCCTACAACTAGATTTTCCTAGTTTCAAGGACGCCTCTTATCGTACCGACAGTCATTTACCCTATTACGTTCAGCAACTAAAGTTAGGTACTGCCTATTCGTTGTTCTCTTATCAAGCAACGGTTGAATATCCTGAACTGGAAGCTCTTTCTACAAAAGAAAGT
>JAQWAN010000098.1 GCA_028707655.1 Bacteroidaceae bacterium | reverse complement strand
CCAGATCTACCTTCCTCATCCATAGGGTTTCCACCTTGGAAACCAGAAAGTTTTTGTGGAGTAGTGTTAATATCTTGCGCATGCATTGTTCCTATGCAAATCAGTGCTAGGAAGAGATATAAGAAGGCTCTTCTTTTCATAAATAGCTGATACTGTTCCTAAAGTGGATGAATGACTTCTAATCCTTTTTTGATCGCTTGCTCATTCATGGGTAATAAATGGTGATGGCGCTCTGGAAGCGTCTTCTTTAATCCCTTCATTACACTCTCCAATTTTACAACTGGACATACTTTAAGTAGACCACCCAACACAATCATGTTAAAGGCTTTAGCATTGTTCATCTCTGTTGCTGCATCCATTGCGCTGATTTCAAAGATGTGAATGTCTGTTCTTTTCGATTTGTTCTTGATGCCATAGTCGTCATAGATAAGTATGCCTCCAGGTTTGATCCTTTTTTCAAACTTATCTAGCGAAGGTTGATTTAATACAATGGCCACATCGTAAGAGCTTAAAATAGGCGATGAAATTTTCTCATCACTTATAATAACAGTAACGTTGGCTGTACCGCCTCTTTGTTCAGGACCATATGCAGGCATCCATGTGACCTCTTTATCTTCCATTAATCCTGAGTAGGCCAATGTCTTTCCCAAGGATAGAACGCCCTGTCCGCCGAATCCGGCTATTATAATTTCTTTTTTCATAGTGTTTTGCTTTATTTATCTTTCAAATCGCCCAAAGGATAATTAGGGAACATGTTTTCTTCCATCCATGTGTTTGCTTTTTCTGGTGTCATTTTCCAGCCAGAGTTGCAAGTAGAAACAATCTCTACAAGATTAGAACCTTTCCCTGCCATTGAACTTTCAAAGGCCTTACGAATCGCTTTCTTTGCTTTTCGGATAGCTGCAACGGTTTGTACCGATTGGCGTGTAACATATGCAGTACCTTCGAGTGTAGCTGCTATGCCCGTTATATTAAGTGGATAGCCATGTAGCTTAACATCTCTTCCGTAGGGGCTAGTAGATGTTTTCATCCCTACCAATGTAGTAGGAGCCATCTGTCCACCAGTCATACCATAGATACCATTATTGATAAATATGATGGTGATGTTTTCGCCACGGTTCAGTGCATGGATGGTTTCTGCTGTACCAATACAAGCCAAGTCACCATCTCCTTGATACGTAAAAACTAATTTGCTAGGCCAAAGACGTTTGATGCCCGTAGCTAATGCTGGAGCACGTCCGTGTGCAGCCTCCTGCCAATCGATATCAATATATTTGTAGATAAAGACAGCACAGCCAACAGGTGATATACCAATGGTATCATGTTCCATGTGCATCTCTTCAATAACTTCTGCAATCAACTTGTGTACCACTCCGTGTGAGCAACCAGCACAATAGTGCATTGGTTTATCATTCATCAAGGTTGGTTTTTTCTTAACCAAGTTCTCAGGTCTAATTATTTCTTCTTTTGTCATATCTTTATTGTGTAAATCGAATGAATACCTCCATTAGTTTGCAAAATGCTGTTGCAACAAATGCGTAGAAAAAAGGAGTCTTATCATCGAGTGTATAGTAACAAATAATGGTTACTACAACTCCTATTATTACTAATGCGTTGAGAATTTGCCGAATTTTATCCGTATCCATAGCAAGTTTATTTCATTAATTTTGCTTTCAATGCTTCATAAACTTCATCTGGGTCGGGAACAATGCCGCCTAAACGTCCAAAATGTTCTACTTTAACTTTTCCGTTTACCGCTAGACGTACATCTTCTACCATTTGTCCTGCATTCATCTCTACCGTAAGGATTCCTTTTAGCTTCGTGGCATATTCAGCAATAATAGCAGTTGGGAATGGCCATAGCGTGATAGGGCGGATAATACCCACCTTGATACCTGCTTTACGAGCGATATCCATTGCTTTTTGACTGATACGTGCACACGATCCAAAAGCCACCATGATATATTCTGCATCTTCGCAATTGGTTGCTTCGTAGCGCACCTCATTAGCTTCTATCTCGCGATATTTCTTTTGAAAGCGAATATTATTTTGTTCCATTTCATCGGGCATCAACTCTAGTGAGGTGATGGTGTTCGATGCTCTGTCTGCTGTTTTTCCTGTTGTAGCCCAAGGACATTGTGCTATAACCTCTTCGTCGGTTCTACGTGGACGTTGAGCTGGAAGAACCACTTTTTCCATCATTTGGCCAATAATACCATCGGCTAAGATAAGAGCAGGGTTTCTATATTTAAAAGCCAGTTCAAAGCCTAAGCCCACAAAGTCGGCCATCTCTTGTACCGATGAAGGAGCAAGTGTGATTACCCGGTAATCTCCATGTCCACCCCCTTTTACGGTTTGGAAATAATCGGATTGACTAGGTTGAATCGTTCCTAACCCAGGACCACCACGCATTACATTAACAAGGAGACATGGTAATTCGGCACCAGCAATATAGGAGATACCCTCTTGCATAAGACTAACGCCTGGACTAGAGGAGGAGGTCAGTACCATTTTACCTGCTCCTGCTCCGCCATAAACCATATTGATAGAAGCCACTTCGCTCTCGGCTTGTAAAACAACCATTCCAGTTGTTTCCCAAGGCTTTTCTACAGCTAGTGTTTCTAGTATCTCGGATTGTGGCGTTATAGGATAGCCAAAATAGCCATCTGCGCCGTAACGAATAGCTGCATGTGCCAACGCTTCGTTACCTTTCATTAATACAGTATCTTTATTCATAGTATTCCTTTCTTTTAATCTTCTTTTGTTCTGAAAACAGAGATGCATCCATCTGGACAAACCACAGCACATGCTGTGCATCCAGTACATTTATCCTGAATTACTTGTTGCGAAAAATGATAACCCTTAGTGTTTACCTCTGTATGTGTAAGTTCTAGTAGGTCAAATGGGCATGCTACTACACATAGGTTACATCCTTTGCAGCGCTCAGTGTCTACTACAATAGCTCCTTTAAATTTTGCCATATTTTTCTATTTACTGGTTGTACATATCTTTGTTAAAAAAATTCAGGATATCAAGAAGTGCCTCTTTTGCCTGAAGAGCAGGACTCTGTGGATTGATTTCGATAGCCTTTAAATAGTTGTTGAGCGCTAATTTCATATTACCATCTTTTCTATGAGCGTTGCCCATTAGAAAGTAATAGGTATCGTTATCAACATGAGTTGATTCCATTAATGTAGTTAAGAGAGAGAGCGCTTTTGCTGTTTCCCCATCTTTAATTAATCCTTTTATATTATTTATTTGATCCATCTTTACTGTTATTCTGCCAACTCACCGTTACAAAAGTAATCTTTTCTGCTTGAATAAATAGCTTAATTGAGTGAAAAAAGCTTTTAATTGTTTGCTATAGTTTAATGTTAAATATACCGTTATTCCTTAGGTAAATGGCCATTTTGCGCCTTGTCAGTTTGTTGTTTAAACAAAACATGACTACCGTTTTGGACAGTAGTCATGTTAATAATTGTATAAATTTTAGTCGCTTTAGATGAAAACTTGTGTTATTGGCAAGCTATCTTGTCTATTCGTTTTTGATGGCGTCCACCCTCAAAATCGGTTCCTAAAAACGCGGTTAAAATCTCGCTTGCTTTCTCTTTAGAGATGAATCTTCCTGGCATCACTAATATATTAGCGTTGTTATGCTTTCTGGCTAAGCTAGCCAATTCATTCTCCCAGCAGAGTGCTGCGCGAATTTGTTGGTGCTTGTTTAGTGTCATGTTAATACCATTGCCACTTCCACAAATAGCTATTCCTGGGTAACATTCATTGGCTTCAACCGCTTTTGCTAAAGGGTGTGCAAAATCGGGATAGTCGCAACTCTCTTCGTTGTTTGTTCCAAAATCTTTGTATGTTAATCCTTTTGCCGTTAACCACTCTTTAACAAACTCTTTTAATTCGTATCCGGCATGGTCGGATGCTAATCCAATTGTTTTCATTAAAACATTTCTTTAATTTGTTTATAAATATTCTCGGGTGTAAAGCCTAGTTTCTCATCTAGTACCGTGTAGGGAGCAGAGAAACCAAAAGAGGATAGCCCAAAAACTCTACCATTGGCACCAACTAGTCCCTCTAGGTTGACGGGTAATCCGGCTGTTAATCCAAATATCTTACTACCTTTAGGTAAGATCTGTTCTTGGTATTCAGCCGTCTGACTGCGGAACAATCCTTCAGAAGGAACAGATACGATGCGAGTTTGTATATTCTCTTTTTGTAAGAGTTTAGCACTTTCTACCAATGTAGAAACCTCCGAGCCAGAAGCTAGTAGTATCACATCGGGTTGGTCAGCAGATGCAGCAACCGTATAAGCTCCCTTTTCCGCTTCATTATAATTGGTTCCAGCTGGTAGGTCTTGAATGTTTTGGCGCGAAAGAATCAACGCCGATGGAGTAGATGTATTCTCCATAGCTAGTTTCCAAGCTACAGTTGTTTCTTTTGCATCAGCAGGTCTAAGCACTAACATCGAATTTTTGCCATGGTGGTTTTGTAATTTCTCCATCAAACGAATTTGTGCTTCTTGCTCCACAGGTTCGTGTGTAGGTCCATCTTCTCCCACTCTAAAGGCGTCGTGGCTCCATATAAATTTCACGGGTTGCTCCATAAGCGCTGCCATTCGTACGGCGGGTTTCATATAATCCGAGAACACAAAGAAGGTGGCACATGCAGCAATAACACCACCATGCAATGACATACCGATACACATACAAGCCATGGTTAGTTCAGAAACTCCAGCTTGTAAGAAAGAGCCACTAAAGTCGCCATTCGTAAAAGCGTGGGTTTTCTTTAAGAAACCATCTGTTTTATCGGAATTAGAGAGATCGGCAGAAGCAACAATCATGTTACCTACATTGCTTGCTAAAGTGGCGAGCACTGTGGCAGATGCATTACGTGTTGCATCGTTGGCTTTTTGTTGAATAGCCGACCAGTCGATTGTGGTTGTTTTGTTTGCAAAATAGTTGTGATATTGTTCTGCCAACTCAGGGTGAGCAGCACACCAAGCCGCCTCTTTTTCTTTTTTCTTGCCAATTAGAACGTTCAACTCCTCTTGACGTGCTTTATATAATTGTTCTACCTCTTTAAAGATAGTAAATGGGGTAGTTGGGTCGCCACCTAAGTTTTTGATGGTCTCTTGATAAGAGGCACCACTCTTACTGATGGGTTGTCCATGTGTTGAACATTTGCCTTCAAATTTATCTTTCGCTTCTGTAACAGCACCTTTTCCCATGATTGTTTTACCAATGATAAGTGTAGGGCGATGTTTCTCCGCTTTTGCTTCTTGAAGTGCCAATCTAATGGCTGCTGGATCGTTTCCCTTGATGGTAAGTACGTTCCAATGCCAAGCTTCATATTTTTTAGCTACATTTTCATCTGTAACCGAATTGGTATCTGTAGATAGTTGTACATCGTTAGAGTCGTAGAACATGATTAGATTATCTAGTCCTAAATAACCGGCTAATCGACCTACACCTTGTGAAATTTCCTCTTGTATACCGCCATCGGATATATACGCATAGATGGTTTGGCTCATGATTTCGCCAAAGCGAGCTTTCAAAAATTTAGCAGCAACTGCGGCTCCAGCAGCAAAAGCATGACCTTGACCTAAGGGGCCAGAGGTGTTTTCAATACCTCTCATCACGTCTACTTCTGGATGTCCAGGTGTTGGACTTCCCCATTGACGAAATTGAGCTAATTCCTCCATTGTAAATTTTCCTGTTAGGGCTAATGTGGAGTAGAGCATAGTAGACATATGTCCTGGATCTAAAAAGAAACGATCTCTACCTGGCCATTTGGGGTCAGCTGGGTCGTATTCCAAGAATTCAGAATACAGTACATTGATAAAATCAGCACCTCCCATAGCGCCTCCAGGGTGACCAGACTTGGCTTTTTCAACCATAGATGCAGCTAGAATACGGATGTTGTCTGCTGCTTGATTCATTAATTCATTGCTGTTCATAGTACAACTATTATTTATTTAATTGCAAAGATAAAAATTAGCAAGCATACTTCAATGAATAATCCCAAATAATTAAAAACCACTTCATTTTCTGCAGGTTAAACCCTTTTTCTTTTCCATAAAAAAAGAGGGTATGTTAATCAACATACCCTCTTTTTGCTGTATAATTTCTTGTCTATTCTACTTCAATATCTTTGTTTACATTTTTAGATCCTATTAGTGCATAGAACACTAAGTAAGCCAATGCTGCAATGATAACCCAGTAACTAGCCATATAACCAAATAGATCGGCTACACCTGCTTGTACAAGAGGTAAAAGTCCTCCACCACAAACCATTACCATAAAGATACCAGAAGCTGCGGCTGTATATTTTCCTAAACCCTCTACGGCAAGGTTAAAGATACCACCCCACATCACCGATGTACATAGTCCACAAAGTGCTAAGAAGAACACGTTGACAGGCACTTGAGCCAGTCCAAACGATAGATTCGACTTAAAGACGGGCATGCTTACCTCTGTTTGTGGTAAGAATATGGCCAATAAGATGAATAAGATACCCAATGATGCAGCAAATAGGAGCATACTTTTACTCGAAACCTTTGCACCAAAAGCAGCACCAAAGAGACGACCAACCATCATCAATAGCCAGTAGGTACCAATAATAATACCTGCAGTGGCAGCTGTTAAGCCAAGACCTGGTTTAGCCTCATTGCGCAAAATCTTTTGAGCATTATCATAGGCATTTGCACTAATCACTTTCGATACATATGCACTATTATCTTTATTTGCAAGATCCTCTTGCGTTACTTGTTCTAAATAAGCGGCATCCTTTGTCTGTTTCTCGTAGGCAGCGATGTTTTCTTGTGCCATCTCTGTTGTTTGTGCTGTCATATATAGATTGGTGATATTAGCAATACCTACCTCAATACCTACATATAAAAAGATACCAATGATACCAAAAATAAAGTGACGGAAAGAAAGCGGACTGTGTTTATCATTTGCTTTTACTCTCTTTTGACCCGCTCCGTGAGGCTCTGGGATAGTCACAAAATAAAGTACAATGAAAGTCATCAAGAAGATACCCATTGCAATGAACAAAATAGGAGTAGAATCGGCTAATTTAGAATTAGCTACATTACCCATGATGGCTCCACCTAACACAGGAGCTAATGTTGCACCAATAGAGTTTACAGACCCACCCACTTGGATAAGTTGATTACCTTTATTACCACCACCACCAAGTGTATTTAACATTGGGTTGACTACTGCATTTAACATACACATAGAGAATCCAGAGATAAAAGCACCAATTAAGTAAATAGGGAAGCTAGCAGCTTGACCAGCAAAGAATGTCATACTAACACCTGCAAAACCTACGGCGATAGCTCCTAAAGCTGTTTTTTTATAACCATAACGTTGAATAAGTAGACCCGATGGAATACCCATAAAGAAATAAGCAATAAAGTTTGCTGCATTACCCATTTGTGACATGATGTTTGAAATGCCATCAAATTGGTTTTTTACAATTACGCCTAGCGGATTTTGTAGTCCTGTAACAAAGGAAATCATGAAGAATAATGCAATCATCATTGT
>JAQWAN010000097.1 GCA_028707655.1 Bacteroidaceae bacterium | reverse complement strand
GAAAAAGTGGTAGCCGATTTGTTTAGAGACTTTGGTGTTCCAGCTGCCCATACCCGATTCTGTGTTGTTTATTTAGATCATGGAGATGGTAAAGAGTTTTATGGCGTGTATACCTTAGTAGAAGAGGTGGATAACACTGTAATAAAGACACAATTTGAGGACAAAAGTGGTAACCTGTATAAACCAGATGGTGATGCAGCTAGTTTTGCAAGCGGAACTTACGATATAGATGAGCTAGTGAAGAAAACCAATGAGGATGAAGCCGATTATTCAGATGTTAATGCACTTTATACCCTGTTAAACGATGTGGATACACGTAATGATGACCCATCCTTATGGCGCTCTAACTTAGAGGGGGTACTAAATGTTCCTGTTTTTCTTAAATGGTTAGCTGCAAATGTTGTGATACAAAACTGGGATACCTATGGATCGATGACACATAACTACTTTTTGTACAACGACCCTACTTCAGGCTTGCTCAATTGGATTCCTTGGGATAACAATGAGGCGATGACCGATGACGGAAGATCACTTAGTTTGTCTCTCTCCGAGGTTTCGAGTAATTGGCCACTAATTAGTTATCTAATGACACAAGACTCTTATAAGGCGCAATATCAAGCCAATTTGAACTCTTTTGTCGGTACGTATTATACAAGTGATAAGATGGATGCTGCCTACGAAACCTACTATAACTTATTAAAAGAGGATGCTTCAAAAGAGGGAAATACGAATTTTTCGAGTGCAGTAGATAAGTTGAAACAACATGTAGCGAGCAGAGCAACTGCTGTAGCTAACTACTTAGCAGAATAAAAAGAAGCAAGAAAACAACCAGTAGTAGTACGCATTCTTCGCTTCTTACAAGAATTAGCTGCTATTCCAATTATTAAGTTTTGATAATCTGCAATTTAACGAGCTCTTTGTAAGTGAGAGTAATGTTAAATTGCAGATTTTTTGTTTTCTATTTTAGGACTTTAGGGCTTTAAAATGCCGTTTAGGAGAAAAAAAAGAAATTTATTGCACTAGAATAGAAATTAAGTAGCAGAAATGATTTATTTTATAATATTTAATATTAGTTTTGTACTTCATTAAAATTAATATTATGAGTAACGGAACAGTAAAATTTTTCAACAGATCTAAAGGTTTTGGATTTATCACTCCTGATGAAGGCGGTAAAGACGTATTTGTACATCAAAATGGATTAACTGACGAGATAGACGAAGGAGATAAAGTAAGCTATGATGTAGAGGAAACTCAAAAAGGACTGAATGCATTAAATGTCAGAAGAGTATAATCTTTTTTGACTTCCTAGCATTATAAAAGCCTGTCAGTATTGATAGGCTTTTATTATGTAAAAAAAATAATGGGGTGTAGTTCTCGGTCTACTTAGGCACTTAAAAGTACTTGGCTATTTTCCCAATTAATTGCGTCTTATTTATGGGCTTAGAAACATAAGCATTACAGCCCGCCTCAATCACTTTTTTCTTATCACCAGCAAAGGTGAAAGCCGTCTGTGCAATGATAATAACCTCTTTGCTCAATTTACGTATCTGTCGGCTAGCTTCATAGCCATCCATCTCGGGTAGTTGAATATCCATTAGTATTAAATCGATATCTGGATTATTGTGATAAATCTCTACCGCCTCTTTTCCCGTTCTTGCAACAAGAATCTCTTTAGCAAAATCTTGTACAAGAATTGAAACAAGCTCTTCCGATATTATATCATCCTCAACGATTAATATTTTTAATTTTTGGATAGACTTTTCTTCGAAAGCACTATTCCTGCAAACAGGAGTAGTAGTCTCTTCTTTGTTTTCCAATGGATAAGGTAGGGTAAAATAAAAGGTGCTCCCTGTATTTTCTGTAGATGCGCTCTTTTCTGCCGATTCTACCCAGATCTTTCCACCCAGTATCTCTACATATGCTTTAGAAATAGATAGCCCTAAGCCAGCTCCCTGTCTTGCCATTCTGTCCTCAATGTCTGCCTGTATAAATCGTTCAAAAATAGCCTCTTGTCGCTCCTTTGGAATGCCAATACCTGTGTCTTTTACATATAGCTCAAGGCATTTTTCCTTTTGGGTATATCCAATTTCAATATATCCTGTCTCACTATATTTTATCGCATTCTTTACGAGATTGGTTAATATGGCAAAAACTTTTTCACGATCGGTCTGAATAACTGCTTGCTCTAGAGGCAACGTGTTTTTGAAATAAAGTTGCATACCCTTCTTTTCCACCTCTGCTCTAAAGGAATTATAAATATATTCTATTTGCTCATTGATGTTCGATTCCTGAAGCTTAACTTGCATCTGTCCCGATTCTATCATGGAGATACTAATAATATCATTTATGATATTGAGCATGCGAGCCCCTCCCTCTTGGATGATACGAATGTATTGTTGTTGCTCCTCACCGCTTCACCCTGGTTGCTCTAGTAGTTCTGCAAAGCCAAGGATACCATTCATCGGCGTTCTTATCTCATGACTCATATTAGCTAAGAATGCACTTTTAAGTCTATCACTCTCCAGCGCTTTTTCCAATGCAATTTTAAGATCTATATCAATCTTTCTTTGTTGCGTAATATCTTGTCCAATCTTGATGTAATTAATAATTTCACCCGATTCATTTAATATAGCAGAGATAGAAGCTTCTTCCCAAAAGAGTTCTCCGTTTTTCTTCTTGTTGATAAACTGTCCCTTCCATATCTTGCCCGCTTTTAAGGTGGTCCATAAATCTTCATAAAACGAAGGGTCGTGTTCGCCCGATCTAAGAATATTCGATTCTTTCCCTATTATTTCCTCGCTACTAAAACCCGTTACCTCCATGAATTTAGGATTCACATATTCAATTATGCCATCCGTATCCGAAATGAGTACAATAGAGGGACTTTGCTGTACTGCCGAAGATAACATCCTAACATCTCCTTCTGCTAATTTCCGTTCGGTTATATCTCGGATGGTACAAATCATACCTAAGAATGTATCCTCCTGATATTGTGGAATCAGCCAACCGTTTTGCCAAATATCTCTATGGTTGGGGGTACTCACTTTGATGTCGTACCATAGCGGTTCTTTTATTTTCTTTGCTTGTTCGTAGGGATTAGTATATTCTCTAGTTGTTTTTTCTCTAAAAAAATGGAACAGGTTATTTCCCTTAATTTTTTCACGAGGCATCTCCGAAATCTTTTCCATGGCGGAATTAGCATAGTAAATAGTATCCTTGTCGTCGGTTACACAGATACCATCTTGTACTCCTTCAATAATTTTTTCGTAAAATTGTTTGGTTTCAATAATTTCTTGTTGAATAATTTTTTGATCATTAATATCAGAAGCAATTGCTATTACAATACCCTCCTTATTAGCTTTGGTGGTATGCCAAGTGATCCATTTATAGGTGCCATCTTTACATAAATATCTATTCTCAAAGAAGATGACCTCTTTACCTTTTTGCTGTTCTGAAACAACACCCTGCGTACTTTGCCTGTCATCCGGATGGATGAGGTCAATAAACGGTATGGCTATAAATTCATCGACAGAGTAGCCCAGAATCCTTGTTACAGCCTGATTTACTTCGAGGAAATAGCCCGTCTTGATATTTGCTTTAGATATTATACTAGGGGATATATTGAAGGTGTTTTGTAGATTTTCTTCAGCTGCTCGTCTTTTTTTCTCTGCCTGTTTGCGCTCACTAAGCAATCTAGATTGCTTGATACTACTGAAACTTAAGCTAGAGATAAGACTTGCAAGTTTAGAATAAAACTGCATACCGTTTTCTATTGTTTCTTTGCTAAAGGTAGGAACTTGCTCGAGTGCGGCAAGGTACTCCTCCTCATCGAAACCATATTCTTTTGCCTGCGCACGAAACAATGCAACATCTGGCACCTCGCCCTCTAAGAAATACTGCCCCATAAATACATTGCCTAGGTGCTTTCCTCCAACCATAATAGGGGTAGCAATATCCCACATATGGTTATTACAGTGGTACGCCTTAAATGTACCCTCGGGTACACCTTTTGTGAGACAAGTATCACTCTTAATGCAATTCTTAAGTGTTTCTGGATTACAGCGATGAAATTTAGTGCAGATATCTTTCCAACCAACAGCAACCAAAACGTTTCCTTTAATATCTAGCACCGCTCCTAAAAGTCCGGTAATCTTATAGAAATCATTCATTATTGCGTATAGAATATCTGTATTAATAATGTCAGACAGTTCGAGTAGACCAATATCTCCATCGGGTTCAGTAATGGCTTTGAGCTTATTGCGGATAACAGATTCACTCTGCTGTAATGTTTTCTCTGCCTGCTTGCGCTGGGTTATATTTATAATCCCTGCAATTGCACCATCATAATTACCAGCCTCATCAATGATAGGTGAGGTCTCTATTGCTACGATAATACAATCCCCATTTTTACAAACAAACTCGAAGTCATGCTGCTCTTTGATTCCCCTTTTACGCCTGTTCACTTTCTCAGTGGCCATCTTAATTTTCGACTTATCCATGAAATCAAAAATAGATTTTCCGAGCATCTCTTCCGAGGTGTAGCCCAGCATATGGCACATAGCTGGATTGACAAAAGTGGTCCTATTCATTTTATCTATCACCCAAATACCCTCTTGGGCAAGATAAACTAAATCATGATATCTCTTTTCACTTAAAAGAAGTGAGCCTTCTGCCTTTTTGCTGGAGGTAATATTCGATGAGACCACCATTATATGGTCTAGTTGCTTATTCTTATCGTAAATAGGAACAATAGTGGAGTGATACCATAGGGTCTCTCCTTTCGTGTTTTTAATACTTGCCTCTTGCACTATTGTTTTACCTGTTGCTTTGGCCTCTCTTAGGTCGTTTAGCATCGGTATTTTAAATGAATCTGGATAAAAAGATAATGGATAGGGCTTTCCATAATAGACTGTAATATCCTCGATTTGAAGTTCTCGGATACCCGTACTACTCATATATTGAAGATGAAAGTCTACGTCCAGTATTTTAGTACATATGGGGGATTCTTCCAACCATATTGCGTTTTCCAATTTAGTCTTTTCTAAATCAGCAATTTTTGCTTCCAGTTGACTTATTCTATCTTTAAGTTGTTCTTTTGTTTTTTCTTTTTCCATAGAGCAAACTTTATAAGAAGTGGTTATTCCGCTGTAATATACAACAATTAGTTAATAATAGATAGATAATAGGCGTGAAAAATGAGAATAGTACCCTGATGTATCCTACTTTACACTTTAATTAAGCGTAACACCGTTTTATATCTGGATATTAATAGTATACAAAAAACAAAAAAGTGCCGCAGATGTTAATCTTCATTTAAAAATGAATGAACGTTCATTTATTGTTGTATATTCGTAGCAGAAAATAAAAATAGAATGAATATGAAGAAGTTATTCTGGATGGTACTAAGAATTGTACTTGCCCTCTTTATGGTTTACGGAGGAATACAGCATTTTGTAAAACCAGATTTTTATATCCCCTTTGTCCCCGCATTTTTACCCTATACGGTGGCCATTATTTATGCCTCTGGTGTTGTTGAGATATTTCTTGGTATAGCCCTATTGTTCCCTAGGGTATATGCTAAATTTGCGGCATTGGGTATACTGCTTTTGATGCTCCTATTTTTACCCATCCACCTATGGGATGTGTTTTCTGCAACCCCAGCTATAGGTAGTCACACCGCAGCATTGATACGACTCCCATTCCAGTTCCTATTTATTGCATGGGCTTGGAAAATACACAAGGTATTATCTAGAACAAAAAAAGCGGTTTAAAATGAGTAAGAAAGAGAAAATAACAGATAAAAGAAGTGCATTACTGAAAGCCACTCTAAATTTAGTACACAATAGAGGGTTTCACGATGCTCCAATGGTGAAAATAGCAAAACTTGCAGGCGTGGCCCCTGCGACTATATATCTCTATTTTGAAAATAAGCAAGACCTAGTGAACCAGCTTTATCTAGAAATAAAGTCCTCTTTTAGTGATTGTGCATTTGATGGCTACAACGACACGTTGCCCGTTAAAAAAGGGTTTGAAATCATTTGGCATAATATAGCCAACTATAAATTGAACCGAATAAAAGAAGCCACTTTTTTATCGCAATGTGACAATACCCCTATGATAGATGAGGAGTTTAGAAAAGAGGGATTAAAACATTTGCAACCGCTTCTCGATTTATGGGAAAAGGGGCAACAAGAGGGTATTATTAAGGTGCTTTCTCCCTATGTACTTTATGCCTATGCCATATATCCTGTATCCTTTTTGATGGCTATGCAAGAGCGACACATCTTTACATTAAGCGAAGAGATCCGTAATGAAACGTTCCAAGCAGCATGGGATGCTATAAAAGTTTAAATCCTTTTTTGGGATTAAAAAAAGAATGAATATTCATAAATAAAAACAAAAACAATGAAAACAATAACAACAATGGAAAATAAAGCCATATTATTAAATAGTCGTCCAGTTGGAAAACCAACACTTTCAGATTTTAAATTTTCAACAGAAGCCGTTCCTGAGATTACAGAGGGCGAGATTCTTTTAAAAACAAAATTCGTTTCTGTAGACCCCTATCTAAGAGGTAGAATGAGTGATGCAGAATCGTATGTGCAACCTTTTGAGCTTCAAAAAGTAATTAGCTCTGGTGTAATTGCTGAGGTGGTAGCCTCTAAGTTGGCATCGTATAAGGTTGGTGATTTTGTTTCCGGTCTTTTAGAATGGAAAACCTACCAAACCTCTAAAGGAGAGCATCTCTTAAAGATTGATGAAACATTAGCTCCATTATCGGCCTATATGGGTGTTTTGGGGATGACAGGACTGACAGCCTATTTTGGTTTAACGGAGATTGGTGCACCTAAGAAAGGCGAAACCATCGTTGTATCTGGCGCAGCCGGTGCTGTAGGTAGTATTGTTGGACAAATCGGAAAAATAATAGGTTGTCGCGTGGTTGGCATAGCAGGAAGCGATGAGAAGGTCGAACTACTAAAATCGAAATTCGGTTTTGATGCAGGCATCAATTATAACACCACAAAAGATATGACCCAAGCAATTGCTACCGCTTGTCCCGATGGTGTGGATGTCTATTTTGACAATGTAGGTGGTAAGATTTCAGATAGTGTACATGCTAACATTAATCGATTTGGTCGGGTTATTGTTTGTGGAGCTATCTCGAGTTATAATGAAACCTCTGCACAAACAGGACCTAGAGTAGAGCATTTCTTAATAAAGAAAAGTGTGCTCATGCAGGGCTTTATTGTTGGAAATTACGCAGAAAAATTCCCTAAAGGTATGGCCCAATTGTCACAATGGCTAAAAGAGGGTAAGTTAACCTATGCAGAAACCATAGTAGATGGATTTGATGCAATTCCACAAGCTTTTATTCATCTCTTTGATGGTAAAAATAATGGCAAAATGATTGTAAGAGTATAAACCTACTAGTAACTTAAAAGAGAACAAAGAATGAACGCAAATTATAAAAAACTATTATCTCCTTTTACTTTTCCTGTTTCTGGTATAGAAGTAGCCAACAGAATTGTATTAGCACCCATGACCACCTTTTCAGGTAATGCTGATGGTACAACCACAGATGCTGAAGTGGCC
>JAQWAN010000096.1 GCA_028707655.1 Bacteroidaceae bacterium | reverse complement strand
GAAGAACTAATATTATTTCCATAAACATAGTTAGCTTCTTCAGTTACAAGTAAAATACCATGATAATCTATACTAATGATTGAACCATTCATTATCAAATCTTTATCTTTTATCATAGCATCTTTACCTATCTCGATATCATTATTTCCTTGAATATCTAAAAGATCAAGAACCGTTATACTACAATAGTTATTTAACTTTATACCAGGAGTTGTTGTCATCTTTTCAGCAACAACAGCACCATAATTATCAAAAACAGAATTAGAGTTGTGCAGTTCAAGCGTTGTTGCAGTAAAGCTACCTTGATTCTCCACTGTAGCCCCTGAATTTAATTCAAAAGAACTAACAGTATAGGTACCACTTGCATCTATATAAAGCACTGCATTATTATTAAGCTCTTGTGCATTACTAGGAGAAAAGTCTCCCAACACATATAACTTTACATTGGTACAATCTTGCCAATTTAGTGCACCCGTATAGCTTGATCCAAAAGGAACGACATACGTTTTACCAGCAGAAAAAGCAGCTGCTCCACTTCCAGAGAGTACAATAGCATCACTTGGAACAGAAATAGTAGTTGGAGCTTTAGGCGCCTTCAACATACGTGTACTTGGTGCTCCTGCTGCTGTTGATGCATTTGTGAAATCACAAACCAAATCACCAGAAGTAAGCTCCACTTCTTTTACATATTTAATTTCTTTTCCCGATTGGTCAATAACCGACTGCGAAACATAGATTTCTGTCAAGTAGTTAGGTAGACCAAAAACGGCCGTGAAAGGAGTAGTAGCGTTTGCCAAACCCTTTGCAAACAAAGCCGCATCTGGATTAGCAATTGGATTTTCGCTATATACTGAAACATAATAGTTGTATGTATCCCCTAGTTGGCTATCAATTATCACCTTTAAATTTACTGTTTGCGAAGCCTTCCAATTAAAGGAATTGGGTACAACTATTTCTCCTAATGGCGTAGTTTCTTCTGTTCCTGTTGTGTTATCAATGATCGAATTCTTGGTACATGAAAGGAAAGAAACAGCTCCCAAAAGAAATAGGAAACTCATCTTTTTAATTGCTTTCATTTTATTCATATTTTAATTATTAACATTACGATAGAGTACAAATATAATAAAATATACCAAACTGGCAAGCAATTTACCGCCTTATTTCCCAGACTATGCAATATTTAACAACTTGAATGCTACTAATTTACAATAGTATTTTAAACTTATTATATGTAGAAAAAACAGACGCCTCTTCAAAACCTTATTTTAACATACTGATAGTGGGCAATTTACAATTCTGTAATCACTACAATTAAAAGTACTCCATTTGAATTTATCAAAAAATTATACATTCTTTAATTATAAGCCATATTACAAAATTGTTACAAAACAGAGCAATTATCCGCTTCTTACAACAAATAA
This sequence comes from Bacteroidaceae bacterium, assembly GCA_028707655.1. Lineage (GTDB taxonomy): Bacteria > Bacteroidota > Bacteroidia > Bacteroidales > Bacteroidaceae > JAQWAN01. The sequence goes on along the minus strand of JAQWAN010000096.1, from coordinate 6,217 downwards.
ACAAATAGTCAGTCGCTCCTTTTTCCTCCCTTTCAAGTAAAAAGCTGCGTTCTCCGAAAGTCACTAAAAAAGATAGAATAAAACCGAATAAAAGTAGCAAGCCCTACAGCCATCAAAACTCTTTTTTTTCATGCTATACTCATGAATTTTATATATCTTTGCATTACAAATTCAAAAAATATAAAGAACAAATATATGCTTACCATTAAGACTATTGTTGAAGAAACAGAAAAAGTTCTTCAAGGACTCGAAAAGAAACATTTTAAAGGTGCTAAAGAAGCGATTGAACAAGTAATTCTCATTGACCAAAAACGTCGTGCAGCACAAAACCAATTAGATAAGAATCTAGCTGATGTTAACAAACTATCGAAAGAGATAGGTCGTTTGATGAAGGAGGGTAATAAGGAAGAAGCAGAAGCTGCTCGTTTATCCGTTTCGAAGATGAAAGAGGGTAATAAGGGTCTTCAAAAAGAGATGGAAACAGCCATAAACGAACTACAAGTACTGCTATGTACTATTCCTAATCTTCCTCACGAAAGTGTACCAGAAGGAAATGGTGCAGAAGACAATAAGATTGAACGTACTGGTGGTAAACAAGTAGAACTTCCAGATAGCGCATTACCACACTGGGAATTAGCTAAAAAATACGACTTAATAGATTTTGACTTAGGTGTAAAAATTACAGGAGCAGGATTTCCCGTCTATAAAGGAAAAGGAGCGCGCTTACAACGTGCTTTAATTAACTTTTTCTTAGATGAAGCACGTGAATCAGGCTATCAAGAGATTATACCTCCTACCCTAGTTAATCAAGCCTCAGGATATGGAACCGGTCAGTTACCCGATAAAGAGGGACAAATGTATCACTGCGGGGTAGACGATTTATATCTTATCCCAACGGCAGAAGTACCCGTTACCAATATCTATCGCGATGTAATCTTAGAGGAGAAATCACTACCAATAAAGAACTGTGCCTATTCACAATGTTTCCGTCGCGAAGCAGGCTCTTACGGTAAAGACGTGAGAGGGCTAAATCGCTTACACGAGTTTTCTAAAATAGAAATTGTTCGTATCGACACACCTGAACACTCTTACGAATCATTAAAAGAGATGATTGCACATGTAGAGGGACTTGTTCAAAAACTAGAACTACCCTATCGTATACTTCGTTTATGTGGTGGTGATATGAGTTTTACCTCCGCACTATGCTTTGATTTCGAAGTCTATTCAGAGGCTCAAAACCGCTGGTTAGAGGTTAGTTCCGTTTCAAACTTTGAATCGTATCAAGCTAACCGACTAAAACGTCGTTATCGCGATGCAAAGTAAACAACAACCCTTTGCCACACCTTAAATGGTTCCGCTCTTGCCATGCCACGTATCGTTGCAGCTATACTAGAGAATAATCAGACACCAGAAGGTATACGCATTCCAAAAGCACTTATCCCCTACTGCGGATTCGATCTTATCGATTAAAACGTAACAACCCTATATTCCCGTCTTTCTTTCTAGAGAGACGGGGTTTTTCTTTCACCCATTTAATCTTATTATCTTATGAACAAAATTATAGCCAAGGAATATCTTTCCGAGAACGTAGTTCGTTTTGAAGTTGAAGCACCACTTATTGCCCAAGCTCGAAAAGCAGGACATTTTGTAATGATTAGAGTGGGTGAAAAGGGGGAGCGACTTCCTTTAACTATTGCTAAAGCAGACACTAAAAAAGGGACCATCACATTAGTGGTACAAACCGTTGGTCTATCTACCAAACGACTCGGCGATTTAAACTGCGGCGAATATATCACAGATATTGTAGGGCCATTAGGGCAAGCTACACACATCCAGAACTTAGGTACAGTGATTTGTGCAGGCGGCGGTGTAGGTGTTGCTCCTCTTCTTCCTATTGTACAAGCACTTAAAGCAGCAGGTAATCGCGTCATCACCGTTTTGGCCGGTAGAACAAAAGAGCTTATCATCCTAGAGAAAGATATGCAAGCATCTTCAGATGAGTTGATTATCATGACCGATGATGGATCGTATGGCACAAAAGGATTAATCACAAATGGTATTGAAGCCGTTATTCAGCGTGAAAAGGTGGACAAATGTTTTTGTATTGGTCCAGCCATCATGATGAAATTTGTATCACTCTTAACCAAGAAATATGAAATCCCTACTGAAGTGTCGCTAAACACCATTATGGTAGATGGTACCGGCATGTGCGGAGCTTGTAGAGTAACCGTAGGTGGCGAAACAAAATTTGTTTGTGTAGATGGACCCGAGTTCGATGCCCATAAGGTAGACTTCGATGAGATGTTGCAACGCATGGGAGCTTTTAAAGAGATTGAGACAGATGATAAGCAGAAATTTCATCATGAAGAGCACCATCAAACAGCAAAGAAAGAGACACCCCATAAGGAGAGCAGTTGCAGTATGAGCAGCCGCCGCAAGATAGACAAAGACGACCTAACGGGTAGAGATGCTCCTTGGCGAGAAGCACTACGTAAAGCGAAAAAAGCAAAAGAGCGTACACAACTACAACGGGTAGAGATGCCAGAGTTACCCGCAAGTTACAGAGCCCATCAACGCAAAGAAGAGGTAAACATCGGACTTACAGAGGAACAAGCCATTCTCGAAGCACAACGCTGTTTAGATTGCCCCGATCCCACTTGTATTACCGGCTGCCCAGTAAGCATTCAGATTCCTTCGTTTATCAAGAATATTGAAAAGGGACATTTCCTCTCTGCTGCAAAAATAATTAAACAAACCAGCGCATTAGCAGCTGTATGCGGCCGTGTCTGCCCACAAGAAAAACAATGCGAATCAAAATGCATCTATACAAAGATGGGCAAAAAAGCAGTAGCCATTGGTCATCTAGAACGATTTGTAGCCGATTATGAGCAAGAATGTGGTGAGGCAACACTACCTGAGATTGCTCCACAGAATGGCATCAAGATAGCCGTTATCGGGTCAGGACCAGCCGGACTCTCTTTTGCAGGAGATATGGCTAAATGGGGGTATAGCGTTACTGTTTTTGAGGCACTCCATGAGATTGGTGGAGTTTTAAAATATGGTATTCCAGAATTCCGTCTGCCCAACAGAGTTGTCGATGTAGAGATACACAATCTTGAAAACATGGGCGTTCATTTTGAATTGAACTGCATTGTTGGAAAAACCATCAGCATAGAATATTTAAAAGAAAAAGGATATAAAGGCTTTTTTATCGCTTCGGGTGCCGGACTACCACGTTTTATGAATATCCCAGGAGAGAATGCCATTAACATCTTATCCTCTAATGAATACCTCACACGTATTAATCTGATGGATGCAGCAAGCGAAGATAGTGACACACCTATTAATAAAGGCAAACGAGTAGCAGTTATTGGTGGTGGAAACACAGCTATGGACTCTGTCCGTACCGCCCTTCGTTTAGGAGCCGACCGTGCCATGATTATCTATCGTCGTTCTGAAGAGGAGATGCCAGCTCGTTTAGAAGAGGTTAAACACGCAAAAGCAGAAGGCGTGGAATTTTTAACCCTGCACAACCCAGTAGAATATCTTACCGATGAGAAGGGACACGTTAAACAAGTTGTTTTGCAGAAAATGAAACTAGGAGAAGCAGATGCATCCGGTAGAAGAAGTCCCATCCCCATAGAAGGCGCACTGGAGACCGTTGACATCGACATGGCCATTGTTAGTATCGGTGTTTCCCCAAATCCAATTGTTACACAAGCCATAAAGGGTCTTGATGTAAGCAGACGTGGTACCATCAATGTAGATGAGCTAATGGAATCTTCCATTCCTACCATTTATGCAGGAGGTGATATTGTTAGAGGAGGTGCTACCGTTATTCTAGCCATGGGAGATGGTAGAAAAGCCGCAGCATCTATGCATAAGCAACTACAACAGTCCAAGAAATAATAGATTAACAACCAATAGAAATACAATATCCCATACCTCTAACCGTACTAAAAAAGTTCTTCTTGTTTTCTAGGACTCTTTTTTTACCGGAAAGTAGGCCATTAACAATAAGAGATTTTTATAGATAGGTTCTTTCTACAAACAAGTCGTTTGTTTTGTTTTTTTAGCCGGTAGAAAGTCTGGTTGCACATTACTCATACTTCCCCACAAGCTATAACGTGCCTCAGGATTTAGTTTTTCTAAAGAATGAAGCACGTTCTTTATATCCGAACGATGCGAATCTTTTTCGTAAGGACACAATTTCACCTGCTGCTTATAGCCACTTAACAACGACCATTCCTTTAAATCCGCCTCGTGTACCAAGCACATTGGACGAATAATAGACATATCAAACTTATTCATCTTTAATAAGGGTGGCATTGTACTCACCGTTCCTTGAAACGTCATATTCATCAACAACGTTTCTAGAATATCATCCATATGATGACCTAAAGCTATTTTAGTACATCCCTCCTGTTTTGCCACCGTAAAAAGAGCTTTTCTACGGTTCCAGGAACATAAAAAGCAAGGCGATTTACGCTGATCTGTAGAAGCATCAAAAGAAGTTTCATATGCAATAAAAGGAACCCCCAAATCGGCAGCAAAACATTTCAAATAATCCACATCTGTTTGGTAAGCAATGTTAGTCATCCCAACATATACCGCCACCACTGAGAAACGAGGTTTAAAGATACGCGAGCGATGTGCCAACAGCTCTAATAATGCCAACGAATCTTTTCCACCAGAGAGTCCCACCAATATCTTATCACCCTCCTCAATGAGTTGGTAATCTACCACCCCTTTACTGAAACGTTTATTTATTTTTTTCCACAAAAGTTCTTTTTCCGATAACCTTGCCATATACAACCTCGCATTTATATTGTTATTTTATTTCTTTTTAAGCGGCACAAAAGTAGAAGAAAAGAATGAAATAAAGAAGAATTAACATAGATAGCTGCTACATTTACAGACAAAGTGACAAAAACTTTGTACTTTTACCATTTAAACCGAAGAATTATGAAAAAGCATTTATATATATTTTTAACCTTCTTGATAGCCATAGCTGGCACCTCACATGCACAAAGTCTGAGTCAAGCTAAAACCTATTATAATAATAAGGAATATGCCAAAGCCAAGCCTGTATTTAAGAAATTAGCCAAACGCTATCGGAGCAATGGAAAATACAATTACTGGTATGGCGTCTGCTGTTTTATGACAAATGAGAAAGAGCTAGCAGAAAAACACCTACTAGTAGGTACAAACCGTAAAATAGAAAATGCCTTCTACTATCTTGGTGAGCTCTATTATGAGCAATATAAGTTTGAAGATGCTATTAAAAATTATGAAATCTACATCGGTTACCAAGAAAAGAGAAAGCACGATGTTACCGAACTACAACAACGTGTAGAACTAGCAAAGCAGTGTAATCGTCTTTTAAAAGGTGTAGTAAAAATCACCTTCATAGATAGTATTAGTCTGGATAAAAAAGATTTTTTATCCGCTTATCATCTCAGTAAAGAAGCCGGTAATCTATCCTCCTTTCAAGCCTTCTTCCAGACCGATAGTGCACAGATGAGCACGGTTTACCAAACAGAGATGCAAAACAAAATATGCTACTCCACCTATACCAAAGAGCAACAATTCGACCTCTTCTCGCAAAACAAGTTGCTTAATAAATGGGCAAAACCACATGCCTTAAGTGCCATTAACACAAGTGCGAATGAGAATTATCCCTATCTATTAGCAGATGGGCTCACCCTCTATTACGCCTCCGATGGAGAGAGCTCTATTGGTGGATATGATATCTTTGCCACCCGCTATAGCACCAATACAGATAGTTATCTAAAGCCAATCAATATTGGCATGCCATTTAACTCCATCTATAATGACTATATGTATGTCCTCGACGAGTATAATCAAGTAGGATGGTTTGCAACCGATCGTAACCAACCAGAGGGGAGAGTATGTATCTATACCTTTTTGCTGAACGACGAGAAAGAGTTCTACAATTACGAGAAAGAGGAGCATGCCCTTATTCGCCAAGCTGCCCTATACCCCACTGTTCTTCCAAAAGAGAGTACCGACCCAATCGTTTTGGCAGCTAAAGCACGCATTAAGAGTCAACAAGCAGCAGGCAACACTACACTCAAAAAGAGCTCATTTGCCTTTGTTGTTACCAATACAAAAACCTATTATCACCTTTCCGATTTTAAATCGGCAGAAGCCCGTCAGCTTGCTAAAAAATGGATAACCCTATCCAAGGAATGGG
>JAQWAN010000095.1 GCA_028707655.1 Bacteroidaceae bacterium | reverse complement strand
CAGTCTTTAACATCATCGGGATGCCAACAACCACCAAAAGGCTGTTGGGCCATACTTGAACCTGTTATTGCGAACAACATAACAAGCGCATAAAGTAATTTCTTCGTGTTCATAGTTTAAATTTTAAAGTTAATAATTACATAAAAAATAGTTCACTTTTTTTTAAGGATAAGAGCTTTATACTTTCTATGTAATCATTAAACCAACTATAAGATTAAATCACTTACGACAAAGGGTGCATTTTACAATATTTAACTTTAGAACACTACCCCTTTTTGGGCAACTATACTTTCATTTTGACAGCATTACTGACGTCTTTAAACAAAAAAAGGGTGTCTAACGAATTAGACACCCTCATTTTTAGTAAAAATATAGATTTTTTCTATTATTTATAAAGCTCCTACTTCTTTTAGAGCAGCGTTAGTTCCACGAACCGCAGCAGCACTAGCAGTAAATTTAGCTTTCTCGTCTGCAGATAATTCTAGCTCAACGATTTTTTCAATACCATTACGTCCTAAGATAACAGGAACGCCACAGCATACATCAGACTCACCATATTCACCCTCTAACATAACTGAACATGGAACCATTTTACCTTGGTTATGGATAATAGACTCCACAACAAAAGCTCCAGCAGCTCCTGGTGCATACCAAGCTGAAGTACCTAACAATTTAGTTAGCGTTGCACCACCTACCATTGTAGAGGCAGCCACTTTTTCTAACTCTTCTGCAGAAAGGAAGTTAGAAACAGGAATACCTTTATAGGTAGCCAAACGAGTTAAAGGAATCATAGTTGTATCACCATGTCCACCAATAACCATACCCTCTACTTCATTTGCATTGCAACCTAAAGCTTGAGACAAGAAATATTTAAAACGAGAGCTATCAAGAGCTCCACCCATACCAATAATTCTGTTTTTTGGTAATCCTAATGATTTCAATGCTAAATAAGTCATTGTATCCATTGGATTAGAAATTACAACGATAATAGCTTCTGGTGAATATTTTAAAACATTCGAAGCTACAGATTTTACGATACCTGCATTAACACCTATCAATTCTTCACGCGTCATACCTGGTTTACGAGGAATACCAGAAGTGATTACAACTACATCAGAATTAGCTGTTTTTTCATAGTCGTTTGTACAACCTACAACTGTTGTATCAAATCCTAACAACTGAGCGGTTTGCATCATATCCATTGCTTTACCCTCAGAAACACCCTCTTTCACGTCAAGCATAACTACTTGATCTGCTACTTCATTAAAAGCTAAAACATTAGCGCACGTAGCTCCTACGTTACCTGCACCTACTACTGTTACTTTTGACATATTAAATTGATCTTTAGATTTATAATCGGAACAAAGATACGGTTAATCTTTGATTAGAGAAATATTTCCTTAATAAAATTAGTTAAAGATTTATTCAATTGGAGGCGTTACTAGTTAGTAACTCCTCTATTCTAATCAAAATCGTTAATTCATTATTTACTATCCTTTGCTATTCACGTAAAAACAACTACTTTTGCGACTGAACAAAAATTTGACTTATGAATTCAAAGAAAGTTATAATTGCTACTATTATCGTTTTGATAGGTAGTTTGGGCTATATTAGTTACTTATTATTACGACAACGACAAGAAAATCAAGACATGTCTAAACTTTTCACCATTGAAAAGGAGGAGATGGAGAATGAATACAACAGTTTTGCCAATCAATATAATGAGTTGCAAATGGTAACCACTAATGATTCATTGTCAACTTTATTGAGCAAAGAAAAAACAAAGATACAACGTTTACTCGAAGAGTTGCGCGTAACCAAATCGACAAACGCCGCAGAGATTTACCGTTTAAAAAAGGAATTAAAAACACTTCGTGCGGTTCTAAAAAAATATATTACTGAAATCGACTCCCTCAATCGTATAAACAAGGCGTTAGCGTCTGAGAACAAAGCTGTAAAGCGGAAATACAGACAAGCAACGCAAAAGATAGACAATCTATCTAAAGAGAAAAAAACACTCGATGAGAAGGTGCAATTGGCTTCACAACTAGATGCTACAAACATTGTAGTATTACCCAAGAACAAACGAAACAAGACCACAAATAGGGTAAAGAAAATAGTTAAATTTGCTATCTCATTTACATTGACTAAAAATATTACAACAGAATCGGGAGAACGTACGCTATATATACGTATTGCTAAACCCAATCACACCATTTTAAGCAAAAGCTCAGCCAACACTTTCTCCTTTGAAAACAAGGAGATAGGTTATTCTATCAAAAAATATATCGAATATACTGGAGAAGAACAAGATATAGCAGTCTATTGGGATGTAGAAGAATTTCTAGAATCAGGAACTTATCAAGTCTTTATTTTTGCAGATAACTACATGATTGGATCTAAACAATTTGAACTAAAATAAAAGACATGAAACAATTTATACAAATCTTACTACGATTCGTTCCGCCATATAAACACTACCTAATTCTCACTTTTGTTTTCAACATTTTAGCTGCGTTGCTAAATGTTTTTTCCTTCTCTATGATTATTCCCATTTTGCAGCTTTTGTTTGGTCTCGAGTCCACAAAATACTCTTTTATGGCATGGGATACCGTTGGTGTAGGTACAAAAGATTTAGTGGTCAACAATTTTTACTACTACATTTCAGACCTGATTCAAACCACTGGAGAGAGTAATACGCTACTTATCTTAGGTGTTTTTCTAGCTGTAATGACCCTCTTTAAAACAACGTTTTATTTCCTATCTTCAGCCATGATTATTCCGCTAAGAACGGGTGTGGTTAGAGACTTAAGAAATCAAGTATTCCACAAGATATTATCCCTACCCATTGGCTTTTTCTCGGAAGAGCGCAAAGGAGATATAATGGCACGTATTAGTGGAGATGTACAAGAGGTGGAGAATTCCATTATGAGTTCATTGGATATGTTGTTTAAAAACCCTATACTTATCATTATCTATTTTGGTACATTGATTGCCCTTAGTTGGCAACTGACCATCTTTACGGTGGTGGTATTGCCTATAATGGGATGGATTATGGGTGCCATTGGTAAACGACTAAAACAGCATTCTCTTGCTGCTCAAAATGAATGGAGCGATTTATTATCGCAAGTAGAGGAAACATTGGGTGGTCTGCGCATCATAAAAGCATTTAATGCACAAGAAAAAATTGAAAATCGCTTTACTAAAGCAAACGATGGGTATCGCTCTATTGTGAATAAAGTGAATACACGTCAACAATTAGCGCATCCAATGAGTGAGTTTTTGGGCACGATTCTCATTGTATTAGTTTTATGGTTTGGTGGGACACTTATTTTAGGAGGAACCTCTAGCATCAGTGCCCCATCGTTTATTTTCTATCTAGTGATGCTATATAGTCTAATCAATCCACTAAAGGAATTTTCTAAAGCAGGTTACAATATACCTAAAGGGCTAGCTTCTATGGAGCGTATAGACAAAGTTTTACTAGCTGAGAATAATCTTGTGGAGCCTATAAATGGTAAACCAATCCAGACTTTTACCAAAAAGATAGAATATAAAAATGTCTCATTTAAATATGCAAATCAATGGATTTTGAAGAATATATCATTAACCATTGAGCATGGAAAAACAATTGCACTGGTGGGACAATCGGGCTCTGGTAAATCTACCCTAGTCGACCTCCTTCCACGCTATTATGATGTACAAGAGGGAGAGATCACGATAGATGGTATCAATGTGAAAGATATCAAATCAAAAGAGCTGCGTTCATTAATGGGCAATGTGAACCAAGAAGCAATTTTATTTAATGACACGTTTGCTAATAATATTGCTTTTGGTGTAGACGATGCTACACGCGAGGAGATTATTGAGGCGGCAAAAATAGCAAATGCACACGATTTTATTATAGCAAGTGAAGATGGATACGACACCATGATTGGAGATAGAGGAAGTAAACTATCGGGTGGTCAACGACAACGTATTAGTATTGCTCGTGCTATTTTAAAGAACCCACCAATACTTATATTAGATGAAGCTACATCTGCTCTAGACACTGAATCAGAACGTATGGTTCAGTTAGCATTAGAGCAACTTATGAAGAATAGAACTACCATAGCTATTGCCCACCGACTCTCTACGATAAAGAATGCAGACGAGATTTGTGTGATGCAGGAGGGTGAGATTGTAGAAAGAGGTAAGCACGATGAGCTAATAGCGAAAGATGGCGTTTATAAGAAACTTTGTGAAATGCAATCGGTAAAATAAGGGAGCACAAAAAAAGAAAAAGCGGGACATCTATTTTAAAATAGATGTCCCGCTTTTTTATGCGATAAATGGCGTATAAAAACTACTGCTTATGCATCTCAACACGATGTGTTGGGTCTAGGTTCTTATTTCTATAATCCACCTGTTTAATCATTTTCTCAGCTAGGTTCATAAAGGAAAGACCTGTTATTGTATTCTCATCTAACGCAACAGGCGTACCATTATCACCACCATCGCAAATGCCTTGTACAATTGGTATCTGTCCTAACAAAGGAACATTCATCGATTCAGCCAATCGTTTAGCACCACCATTACCAAAAAGATAATACTTATTCTCTGGCAATTCAGCTGGAGTAAACCAAGCCATATTTTCTACTAATCCTAAAATTGGCACATTCACTTTATCGTTGGTAAACATATTGATACCCTTACGCGCATCGGCTAAAGCTACTTCTTGTGGTGTACTCACTACAACTGCACCGGTCAAGGCTAGTGTCTGCACAATAGTAAGATGAATATCACTTGTACCTGGAGGCAAATCGATTAACAAATAATCTAAATCGCCCCAGTCTGTATCACCAATCAACTGTTTCAAAGCATTGCTAGCCATACCACCTCTCCAAAGAGTAGCTTGGTCTTGATTAACAAAAAAGCCAATAGATAATACCTTAACACCATATTTTTCTATAGGAGCGATTAGGTCTCTTCCCTCTTTCTGTACAGTAAAAGGACGTACATCTTCTATTTGAAACATTTTGGGCATCGATGGACCAAAAAGATCGGCGTCGAGCAAACCTACTTTATTGCCTAATTTGGCTAAAGCAACAGCTAGATTTGCCGTAACAGTTGACTTACCAACACCTCCTTTACCAGAGGAGATGGCAATAACATTTTTTACTTGTGGCAATAGCTTATCGATATGTGGACGAGCTGCCTTCAATGTTTTAACCAAAATATTTCCTTTTATATCAACCTCTTCTCCTACGTAAGTAAGAATGGCTGTTTCTGCAGCTTTAACAACAGATTTAATAAATGGATCTGTTGGTTTTTCAAAGATAAGCGAAAAAGAGACTTTATTTTTCTCTATACGAATGTTATCTTCTACCATCTCAGCCTCAACTATATTCTTACCCGTACCTGGATAGCGAACAGTAGCTAATGCATCTAAAATTAATTTTGGGTAAATTTTCATTTCACTAATTTATTTACTTGTTTCTGAACCACTTCGTTTACTACGATTATAACTGCGATAACTATCCAATTCTATATCCACCTCGGGTTCTACTAGTGTTCCCTCGGTAGGTAATTTAAATTGAATATACTTTATCGACAACCCACGGTCTAACCATTGTTGTTCGTAATAAGTGCGAATAGCTAGGAGTGGATCATTTTCCAATTCAGAATGATATAAATCTTCTGTAATCATCTGAATAGGAAGTTTATTTTTCTCTAACATTAGTTTGGTGTAGGTAAACATAAACGGACTATCTGTTTTCAAATGCACCAATCCGTTAGGTTGTAAAAAATGACGATATCGCTCCATAAAATAGGTGGAGGTTAAACGCTTTCGTACCTTCTTCATCTGTGGATCGGAGAAAGTTAACCAAATTTCACTCACCTCATCAGTTCCGAAGAAACGGTCAATAATCTCGATGTTTGTACGTAGAAAGGCTACATTTTTTAAACCTTTCTCCAGAGCCTCTGTTGCACCCGTCCACATTCGAGAGCCCTTTATATCTACTCCAATAAAATTTATGGAAGGGAAATATTGTGCTAAACCAACCGCATACTCTCCTCTTCCGCAACCTAATTCAACTACTATGGGATTATCGTTCTTAAAAAAAGTTTTATTCCAAGATCCTTTCATCTCAAAAGAAACATCATCCACAACGGAACACGGATATTCAAACACATGCGGATAACTCCGCATATCTGCAAACTTCTCTAACTTATTTTTTGCCATTCACTTTTAATCTAAAACAGTAACCCAACCATGTTTATCGGCTACATCACCATATTGGATACTTCTTAATTCATTATACAATTTAGTACTAATAGGACCAGGTTTTCCATCTTTAGAAATGACATACGATTTCTTCAATTCGTAATCGTCAATACAACGAATAGGAGATATAACAGCTGCTGTACCACAAGCTCCAGCCTCTTCAAATGTAGACAATTCCTCTTCTGGTATTGGGCGTCGTTCTATTTTCAATCCCATATCTTCTGCCAACTGCATCAAACTTCTATTCGTAATAGAGGGTAGTATAGAGCTCGATTTTGGGGTGATATAGGTGTTATCTTTTATAGCAAAGAAATTAGCAGCACCACATTCGTCAATGTACTTCTTTTCTTTTGCATCTAAATAAAATTCACTAGAATAGCCTAAATCGTGTGCTAATTTATTAGCGCGTAAACCTGCTGCATAATTACCTCCGATTTTAAAGGCTCCAGTACCTAAAGGAGCAGCACGGTCATATTCGCGAATAATAACGTATGGATTCGTAGAAAAGCCACCAGGGAAATAGGGGCCTACTGGCGAAACAAAAATAATAAACAAATATTCGTCGGCTGGATGTACACCAATACGTGCACCAGTACCAATCATCAATGGACGAATATATAAAGAAGCACCACTATCATAAGGTGGGACAAATCGGTCATTTAATTTTACAACCTTTTTAACCATGTCTGAAAACAAATCGACAGGCATCTGAGGCATTAAGATAGCATCGCAAGTGGATTGCAATCTTTTAGCATTATCAGACATACGAAAGAGTCTAACTTTATCGTCTTTTCCACGAAAAGCTTTCATACCCTCAAAAGCTTCTTGTCCGTAGTGCAAACAAGTGGCAGCCATATGCATATTAATAGACTCCGAAGAAGAGATTTCTATTTCTCCCCATTTCCCGTTCTTATAATAACATCTTACGTTATAATCCGTTGGAATATATCCAAAAGACATATTCTTCCAATCTATTTCTTTCATTGTTAATATGTATTGAATTTTATTACTTTTATAAAGAACAAAAATACAATATATATTTGACAATACTGTTTAATTTACTTTAAAAAACAGGTACTAAAAAATATGTAAAGAGCTAACTCTCTCTTATACAGCCGTCTCATTCAACAGTGAGGCCACCTCTTCGTCTACCTTGTTCAGTTTTTGTTGACAGAAAGAAATCATTTTTTTTGCCTCTTTCAACTGCGTGGTTAATTCATCCATTGAATATTCATTGTTCTCCATTTTTTGTACAATCTCTTCTAGCTTATTAACAGCTGCTTCGTACGTCATTTTCTCTTTCATTCTTCTTTTCGTATTATTTTAGTCACACTACTATGTACCTCTCCTTGTTGCATATAAACAATAAGCTC
>JAQWAN010000094.1 GCA_028707655.1 Bacteroidaceae bacterium | reverse complement strand
GATGGCAAAAAAGTAACCACTTTTAGCTTAGAATACGATCGTGCGCAACGCCATGCCAAGTGGGTTGCTTTTAGTTTTGACCGTACAACGGCTAAAACAGGATCAGGAAGAACAGACCAATGGGGCAACGACCCAGCTATACCTTCTAACGACCGCAGCAGCCGCAGCGATTTCTACGGATACGACCGCGGACATATCTGTGCCTCTTACGATCGTCAGTATTCAGAAGAAGCTAATATACAGACCTTCTATTACTCTAATATGTCGCCACAAATAGGAAATTTCAATCAGCACATTTGGGTTAATCTAGAACAGAAAGTGCAAAATTGGGGACGAAGCTCTGTGTTTCGCAACGAGCTCTACGTTGTAAAGGGAGGTACCATTAAAGCAGACCAAGTATTGGGCTATAATGGACCGCACAACATCCCCGTACCACGTTACTATTGGATGACACTAGTTTGCGAAAAGAATGGCTATTATAAGGGTATTGCTTTTTGGTTAGAGCATAAGAGTTATGGAGATGGTCCATTTGATTTTGAGACCTTTGCCATCTCTATTGATGAACTAGAAAAACGTACAGGGTTCGATTTCTTTCCTAACCTACCCGATGACATAGAAGATAAAATAGAAGCCGCTTACGATTACAGTAAATGGCCATAAACAAAAAGAGGATCGTTTTATGATATGCCCCCCGAAAGTTAGACAAAAAACTTTCGGGGGTTTATTATGCAAGAAAAAAAAAGGAAAAAACATACCTATAAAAATCGTCTTAGGTATATGCACATGATTGAAGATGGAATTTCATTCAATCAGATCTATCGTACGTATGGTATAAATTCAAATCTTCTCAAGATTCTATGGAAAAAATATCAAGAACAAGGATCGTCAGGATTGCGAAAAGTCAAAAATATTAAATCTGATGCGATCTTACGGAAGAAAATAGTTCTTGATATTGAGCAAAATTATATAACTTTGCAAGAAGCTTCGTTAAAGTATGGACCAAGCACAAGCCGCATAGAAGAATGGCTAAAGATCGCCAGACGTGATGGCATACAAGCGTTGAAAGCTAAAAAAAAGCAAGGTATACAATCAGGCATGGGAAGACCAAGAAAAAACAGTAAGCCGCTGACAGATTTGGAGAAGCTCCAGAAGGAGAATTATGAACTGAAACTGGAGGTGGTGCTACTAAAAAAAGTGAGAGCCTTAGTCGAGCAAAGGAATGCCCATCTACGCGCGATTGGGCAAAAGCCATCGAAGAACTAAGGCAGAAAGGATACTCTCTCCAGATAATACTTGAGAAAGTTAAGATGGCTCGTTCTGTATTCTATTATCATCTATCCCGTTTGAATGACAGTGATGGATATGATAATCTAAGAAACAAAATTCGAGTGATATACGATAAGAGTCATGGGCGTTATGGGTATAGGCGAATATGTATAGCATTGCAAAACGAAGGCATTGGCATAAACCACAAGACCGTACAGAAGCTGATGGCACAGTTAGGATTAAAAGCCAAGCGTAAGAAGCGCCACTATCATTCATATAAAGGACAGGTAGGTAAGATAGCACCTAATCTGCTGGAACGAAGATTTGATACCAACAGACCTAACTTGAAGTGGACAACTGACGTTACTCAGGTATGTATAAAGGATATTAAGATGTATTTATCTCCTATACTAGATATGTTTAATGGAGAGATAGTTTCATATACAATATCTCGTAGTCCAAACCTATATATGGTTACTACTATGCTTAAAAATGCATTTAAAAAATATGCTAACCTTAATGGTCTTATAATGCACTCAGATCAAGGATGGCACTATCAACACGCAACATACCAGAAGATGCTCAAAGATAACGGCATAACACAGAGTATGTCACGTAAGGGAAACTGTCTTGACAATGCTATGATGGAGAACTTCTTCGGGCTCATGAAGAATGAGCTCCTGTATGTAAACCGGTTTGCGTCTATAGAAGAATTTGAACGAGAGCTCAAGAAGTATATCATATGGTATAATAATAAAAGAATAAAATTGAAATTAAAAGGAATGAGCCCGGTACAATACCGAGCTCACTACTATAGAAATTATAACAATTAATGTTATTTAACGTCCAACTTTTCGGGGTCACCTCATTTACAACGATCCTCTTTTTGTTTTAATCTAACTTGATTATAGACTATCTTCTTAAACGAGCAACTAACGAATCAAGCATCTTGATCCATCACTAATCACAACATCATATACTTTAGGCGATTTGCCAAATCGTTCTTTAAAATCGGCTTTTGCTTTCTCAACAAAAAGAGCATAGAGTTCCTCTTTCACTAAGTTGATAGTGCATCCACCAAATCCACCACCCATCACACGAGAATCAGTTACACCACAATCACGAGCCACATCAGTTAAGAAATCTAACTCTTCGCAGCTCACTTCGTACAGTTTACTCATACCCTCATGAGTGGCATACATCTTCTCACCAACTGTTTCATAATCCCCTTTTTGCAAAGCATCACAAACATCGAGTACACGTTGAATCTCCTCGATAACATATTTAGCACGCATAAAATCTTCGGCAGAAACAGCCTCTTTTACTTCATTGAGCATAGCAAGATCAGCATCACGTAACAATTCCACTTCAGGATGTAATTGCTGCATTGCTTTCACCACATTTTCACAACTCTCCCGTCGTTTATTATAAGCAGAAGAAGCCAACTCATGTTTTACCACAGAATCGAGCAATACTAACTTATATCCCTTTGGGTTAAAAGGAAAATATTCATATTCCATCGATCTACAATCCAATCGAATAAGACTACCTTTTTTACCAAACACAGAAGCAAACTGATCCATGATGCCACAGTTTACGCCACAATAATTATGTTCAGTAGCTTGCCCAATCTTAGCCAATTCAAATTTATCTATTTTATTATCGCCAAAAATCTCGTTCAAGGCAAACGCATAGGTACTCTCCAATGCAGCAGAAGAGGACATTCCAGCACCTAATGGCACATCGCCCGAGAACGCAGTATTAAAGCCTTTGATCACTACACCTCTCTTCATCATCTCTCTACAAACACCAAAGATATAGCGTGCCCAACTAGCTGTAGGAGCATCTTTTTCTTGTAAACCAAACTCTACATAATCCTTTAAATCGATAGCATAAGCTCTAACAATTTGTGTACCGTTAGGCTTTATCTCCGCAATCATTCCTTTATCAATAGCTCCTGGAAAGACAAAACCACCGTTATAGTCAGTGTGTTCACCAATTAGATTAATTCGTCCTGGCGAAGCATACACAGCACCTTCGGCATCATTAAAGTGTTTTTTAAATCGACTTCTTACATCTTCTATATACATAATTATTAAATTTAAGAGTTATACAAGTAATTTATTTAATTCCGAAACGATAAATGGTCTGTTGATAATATTCTTCACCAGGCAAAAGTGTTGCAGTAGGAAACTGCAGTTGGTTAGGTGTATCTGGAAAACATTGCGCTTCAAAACAAACAGCACTACGAGCAGGAAAGGTAGCACTATGAGCTCCTTCGAATCCGTTAAGCCAATTTCCCGTATAGAGTTGCAGACCTCGTTCTGTTGTAAAGACCTCTAATAATCGACCACTTGAAGGATCAATATAGGTTGCTGCCTTGGTCAATTCTTTTTCGGTTTGTTTATTTAAGACATAGCAATGATCATATCCCGCACCATTTATTAGTTGTTGATTATTTTCTTCAATATGCTTTCCTATTTTTTGAGCTATTCTAAAATCCATTGGCGTACTCTCCACAGATGCTATTTCTCCAGTAGGAATAGAATTTACATCAATAGGGATATACGCATCAGCATTAATTGAAACTAAATGTTCGTTTATCGAAGGTGTTGGGCAGGCAATACCTGCTAAATTAAAGAAAGCATGATTGGTTAAATTAACCACCGTTTTCTTGTCTGTAGATGCACTATAATCAATACAAAGAGCATTTTCCTCGTCTAAATGATAAATTATCTCAACCGACAAATTGCCTGGAAATCCCTCCTCCATATCTTTTGACAAATAGGTCATTTTAAGTGTAGAAGTATCTATTTGCTCTGCATGCCATACACGTGTATGAAAACCTGTAGGTCCTCCATGTAACGAATTAGGACCATTGTTAACTGTAAGTTTATATTCTTTACCATCTAGTGTGAATTGCCCCTTAGCAATCCGATTACCATAGCGTCCAATGGTAGTATTCAAAAAAGGCTCGGGACTATTTACAACATGTTCAATAGAATCGTGTCCTAAAATAACATTTGCATAATTGCCCACTCGATCGGGCACCATAATAGCTAGTAATGCAGCTCCATAATTTGTTATGGCCACTTCCATTCCTTTTTTATTGGTTAATACAAAAAGAGCGGTCTCTTTTTCTTGAATTTTTTTGGAAAAATCATCAGGATTTAGCCGCGATTTATTATTTTCTTGTGCTCTATTTTCCATTTTCTCTTATTAAGGTTAATCACATTACAAAGCAACTAAATTATTTACGTTTTCTACCAGATATGGGCAAAAAGATAGAAGGATTAGTTTTTTTTTACATTTGAGCCTTAAAAATGAGATAAAAAGACAAAAAGGGTATCCTAAGTTGTATAAACTTTTGGATACCCTTCACTATTAACAATCTAACACATTAGATTATTTATCTAAGCTATTCAAAAGATCTAAATAGCCTGTATTCACCAATTTTACCACAAGCTCACCAAACAAACTGTTTTGCCAAGCAAACCAATCGCGAGTGTAATTTGTTGGATCGTCTTTATGAAAAGACTCATGAATAAATCCTGTTCCGGCATCTGTATTTAACAACATCTGCATACAATGTTTAATCTCTGCTCTATCTGTACTGGTAAAAGCTCGCATCATGATGCTCATTGGCCAGACCATATCATAGCCAATATGAGGCCCACCAATACCTTCTGCTGCCTTACCTTTAAAGAAATAGGGATTATCTTCACTCCAAACAAACTTACGTGTGTTTTGATAAATAGGATCGTTAATCGAAACATCGCCTAGATACGCCATAGCCAACAGACTAGGAACATTAGCATCGTCCATTAATAGATGATTGCCAAAACCATCCACTTCAAAAGCATAGATAGTACCATATTTAGGGTGATTATAGGTAGCATATTTCTGCAATGCCTGCTCCACTTCGTCAGCCAATGCTGTGCAAGAATCGGCCACAGCCTGCTCGCCATTAACAGTAGATACAATCTCTGCACATTTGCGTAAAGAGGTAACGGCAAAGAAATTAGAAGGAATAAGGAACTGTAAAGTAGTAGCATCATCAGAGGGTCTAAAGGCAGATGCAATCAGTCCAACAGGTTTCACCGGTGTTCCCAATCCATTATTACTTACCGTATCAAAAGCGCGGTCAGTAACACGTAAAAAATGATAAGGACCATTTCCCTCTTTTCGTTGTTGCTCCTTAAAGGTTTTAAGAATGTTCTGTACCACCTTCATCCAGTCGCCATCAAAGATAGAAGCATCACCCGTCATTTTCCAATAAGCATAAGCCAAACGTAATGGGTAACAAAGGGAATCGATTTCCCATTTACGCTCATGCAAATTAGGATTCATATCGGTATCATCACTCATCCATCCTTCGCCTGTTGCTCCGTTATTAAAAGCATTGGCATAGGGATCGATAAGAACACAAGCAAACTGGCGTAAGATTACCCCTTTAATCATTTGTTTTAAGTGCTCATCTTGATTAATATAGGGTAAATAGGTCCAAACCTGTGCTCCAGAGTCTCTCAGCCACATAGCAGGAATATCACCTGTAAAAACAAAGGTATCTGGTTTGCCATTTTTCTCGCTAAAATGCACCGTTGTTTCCAATGTATTGGGGAAACAATTACCAAACATCCAAGCTAACTTCTCATTTTTCAAGAGAGCTGTTACGCGTGAGATTTCCTTTTCTACTGCCTCTGAAGTAAACAGCCGTTTCTCTTTTGGTTGACGGTTACTGACAAATGTAGTTGTTGTGTTTTTCACTTTTTTTGCAGTCAATGCTGACGTTTGATTCGGTAATGCTCCTAGTAACAGTACACCTCCACAAAAAATAAAGTTTTTCAAGTTCTTGTTCATAGGTTTAATATAAGCGTGTGTAATTTATTTTATCCACGTTGTTCGTTCATTGCCCATAAAGAACTGTAATTTACCACCCTTCATAAGAGTTGAATAGTCAATTCCAGCCTTGGTATAAGGGATACCATTTAATGTAATTCGTTGGATATATTTATTTGTTGTACTGTTGTTAACGGCTTCGATGACAAACTGCTTACCATTTTCAACACGAAGTATAGCCCTGTCTATCAGCGGAGTACCAAAAATATACTCACCTCCAGCAGGATTCACTTGATAGAAACCTAAAGAGGATAAGATATACCAAGCAGACATCTGCCCCACATCTTCATTTCCAGATAAGCCATTAGGTTTATCTGCATACAGATGCGTTAATACATACCGCACCTTCTCTGCTGTTTTCCAAGGTTGATCGAGCAGGGTATATAGATACAAGATATGATGACTTGGTTCATTGCCATGTGCATATTGTCCAATCAGTCCACTAATATCGGGAGAAGCCTGACTACCTAACTGACTATCCACAATAAACAACGAATCGAGTTTTGTTACCATCTGTTCTTTACCACCAAACAGGTTTATCAGTCCATTCACATCATGTGGCACCAACCACGTATATTGCCATGCATTACCTTCGGTATAATCGCAATCACGGTGCGTGGCCAAGAAGGGGTCAAAAGGTGTACGGAAGCTACCATTCAACAGACGTCCTCGCATAAAGCGAGTGGTGGGATCAAAATAGTGTTGATACGATAGACTACGTTTCGAAAAATAGGTGTCATCCGCTTCTTTGCCTAATTTCTTAGCCACAGCAGCCAATGCCCCATCTGCAATAGCATATTCCATACAGGTAGCCACACTCTCATTGTACAAATCGCTAGGAATATAGCCATAGTTCTTTAAGAGATCTAATCCCCTTTCGTCTAGCATAGCCGTTTTTTTCATCGCTTGAAAAGCTTTCTCTTGATCGAAACCAGTAAAGCCCTTTAAGAGTGCATCTGCTACTACAGGAATAGCCGGATTACCTACCATACAATTTGTTTCGCAACCCATCAGATGCCATACCGGCAGTTTACCTTGCTGGTCAAAGATATGCAACATCGTATTCACGATATCATTCACACGGTCAGCGTGGATCAAAGTCATCAACGGCTGCGCTGCTCTGTAGGTATCCCAAAGAGAAAATGTGGTATAATTCACAAAATCGGCTTGTGGGTAGACCTTGTCGTCTGCCCCTCTATAGGAACCATCTACGTCATTAAAGACAGATGGAGCCACCATGGTGTGATACATAGCGGTATAAAAGTTGCGCAAAACGCTCTTATCAGAAGAAGTAATCTGTATACGATTCAGTTCAGCATTCCATTTCTCTTTAGCCTGCTGTGCAACGGCTTTAAAGTTCCAAGTAGTCATTTCGGCCTCCATGTTTTTGGTAGCATTGGCTACACTAACGGGCGATAGTGCCACCTTAGCAAGTAAGTCGTTTTTCTTGGAGGTATCAAAATCGATGCGTGCATAACGAATTGTTG
>JAQWAN010000093.1 GCA_028707655.1 Bacteroidaceae bacterium | reverse complement strand
CGGTCGCGAAAAGGTACAACGCGCTATTGTGTTGATAACGGATGGCGAGAATCATGAGAGTGGTGCATTAGCTGCTGCCAAAGAAGCTGCTGAACGCGGTATAAGAGTATATGTGATAGGTGTTGGTTCCTCAAAAGGTTCACCTATTCCTATCACCGAAGGTGGCACCGATTATATGAAAGATAAAGATGGCAATGTGGTGATTACACAACTCAACGAAGGGATGTGTCAAGAGCTAGCCAAAGAGGGAAAAGGTAGTTATATCCGCCTTGATAACACCAATAGAGCGCAACAATTTTTGGAAAAAGAGTTGAGCAAGTTAAGCAAGAGCGACAATGAAACAGTTGTTTATGCTAGCTATAACGAACAGTTTATTTTTATTACTTGGATGGTTTTGTTACTTCTTATTATAGATACACTTCTATTAGAACGTAGTAATCCATTGTTTAAGAACTTAAAAATATTTCAATAGAATATGAAGATCCTTACACACAAAAACCGTTTTATCTGTTTACTTGTTTTCTTGCCTACACTTTGTATGGCACAAAAGGAGGTAAGACGATTTAATCGGATGGGCAACACAAACTATAAAGATAGTTCTTTTGTTGCCGCAGAAACAAATTATAGAAGAGCACTTAACTTGAATGGCTCCTCCACGGTTGCCGCATATAACTTAGGAAAGGTGTTAAATGCGCAAGGCAAAAAAGAGGATGCACTTAAGCAATACGACGATGCCATTCGTATCATGGACGATAATAAAGAAGCCAAGGCATATGCCTATCACAATAAGGGTGTATTGCTCTATAAAGATAAGAAATATGGACCCGCTGTAGAGGCTTATAAACAATCTTTGATTAATAATCCCACGGATAATGAAACGCGTTATAATCTTGCTCTAGCGCAGAAAATGCTGCGTTTACAGCAACAACAGCAGAAAAAGCAGGAGCAGAAAAAGGATAAAAAAGAGGATAAGAAGAAGGATAAAAAGGAGCAAAAGAAAAAGAACGATCAAAAACAGCAACAAAAAAATGCTGCAAACAAAAAAAATAAGATGTCCAAAGAAAATGCGCAACAGCTACTCAACGCTGCAATGCAAGATGAAAAGAAGACACAAGAGAAAATGAAAAAGATGCAACCGTATAAAGGAGGTAAACTCGAAAAAAATTGGTAAACAACGTTGATATGAAAAAAGCTAGCTTATTATTGATATTACTTCTTCAGCTATTTAGCGCGAAGGTTTATGCAGACACTACGCCAACAATAGTAGCTTCTGCTGTTCCTGATGCAGTTGTTAAAGGAGATCAGCTGCGGTTAATGTATACCATTAATACACAAAACATTAAGACCTTTAGGCCTCCCGTTATTCAATATTTTGATGTGCTAATGGGGCCTAGTCGCTCCCAACAATCACAGACCTCTTATGTGAATGGCAAACGAACCTTTAGTAGTTCCATCACTTATACCTATATATTAATGGCAACCAAAGAGGGCGATTTTACGATTCCTCCTGCCACGATTATAGCAAATGGTACCTCCATCACTTCTAATCCAGTAAAGATTAAAGTGTTGCCACCAGATGCAGATACACAAGATTCTTCCTCTAGTTCTTCAACGAATGGAAAGAAAAACAGTTCTATTTCTGGTAAGAGCCTATTTGTTGTTGCAGCATTGAGTAAAACCAATGTATATGCACAAGAGGCTATTGAGTTGACCTATAAGGTCTACACAACGCTCGACCTACGCGGCTGTGCCCTATTAAAGGCGCCCGATTTTAATGGCTTTAGAACAGAAGAGATCAAATTGCCACGCACCAAATCGTTCACTATGGAACGCTATAATGGTACCAATTATAAAAGTGTGCTGATGTATAAGTATCTACTATTTCCACAGCGCTCTGGTAAATTACAACTTCCTACTGCGGAGTTTGAGGCAACTATTGCACAGCGAGTAGAATCGAGTGACCCTTTTGATGCTTTCTTTAATGGAATGGGCAGTTACGCCGAAGTGAAGAAACGAATTCGTACCACACCAAAATCGATACAGGTAAAAGCACTTCCTACTAATCAACCAGCCTCTTTCTTGGGTGGAGTAGGTCGTTTCACCCTATCCTCTACAATTAGTAAGCAGAAGATCAAAGCCAATGAAGCGATCACCCTTACACTAACCCTCGCTGGGTCTGGTAATATGAAGCTGATTAAGACACCTGTTATTGACTTCCCTAGCGATTTCGAGTTGTATGACCCAAAGGTAACGAATCAATTAACTACCTCGTCTACAGGTATGACTGGTAAGAAAACCTTTGAGTATTTGGTTATTCCTCGCCACGCGGGTAAGTATACCATTCCATCCCTAGCTTTCACCTATTTTGACTATGCGCAAAAAAAATATAAGACCCTTCAAACAGAGGCTTATACAATAGATGTGGAAAAAGGAGATGATACGGCACAGGTCAGTGTGAACTATACCCAGCAAGAGGATGTAAAAGTGTTAGGCAACGACATTCGTTACATCAAGTTAGGTGATGCACCGTTGCGTGCAAAAGAGGACATCCTATTTGGATCTCTTACCTATATCTTATGGTACCTTCTTCCTTTTCTTCTCTTTGCAATGGCACTATTTATCTATCGCAGACAGATTAAAGAGAATGCCAATGTGATAAAGAAGCGTACCAAGAGTGCTAATAAGGTTGCTGTTAAGCGTCTAAGAAAAGCAGAGCAGTTGATGAAAAAGAATCAAAAAAATGATTTCTACGACGAGGTTCTTCGTGCTATGTGGGGATATGTAGGCGATAAGCTAACCATCTCTACCGCCAATCTTAATAAAGATTCTATAGAAGATACCATGCGTTCTCAACAAATTCCCGATGAGATAGTCAATGCATTGCTCCATGTACTTAACGACTGTGAATTTGCACGATATGCACCAGGCGATGAGAGTGAAGTGATGGATAAAGTTTATAGTGCAGCCATCCAGTTGATTAGTGAAATGGAGAATTTAATTAAACGATAATAATTAGAACCGTATACGAATGAAAAAAATACTATTTATTATATGTACTCTCGTTTTCTCTACCGCACTCCAGGCGGTAGAAAACGATACTATTGCACCTGCACCTCTAGAGCAGGAAATACCCCTTACCAAAGAAGTAGCAGATAGCGCCTATTCAGCGCAGAAATATGACTTAGCAATTCAAACCTACGAAGCACTACTACAGAAAGGAGTTTCGGCCACCCTGTATTACAATCTCGGAAATAGCTATTTCAAGGCAGACAAACTAGGTAAGGCCATTGTTTCTTATAAACGTGCTGCTCTATTAGAACCAAGCAATAGTGACATCCAGTTTAATCTCCAATTAGCTATCCGTAAGACCATCGATAAGATAGAGCCCGTTCGTGAGATATTCTTTGTCTATTGGTTTGCCGCTCTACGCGATATGATGAGTGCGCACCAATGGGCTGTGATTGGTATTGTCTCTTTTCTTCTATTATTGTTATCCATCACCTTATATTTGGTAATGCGTAGAAGAAACGTACGAAAAATTATTTTTACTGCTACACTTTTATTACTTTTGGTCACTGTTATGGCAAATGTGATGGGTAGTCAGCGTAAATCGTTACTACTGAGCAAAGATAAAGGCATTGTGATTATATCCAACGTTGTAGCAAAGAGCACGCCCGATCAGAGTGGAACAGACCTTTTTGTTTTGCATGAAGGACATGAACTCACCATAAAAGATAATACGATAAAAGGGTGGGTAGAGGTAATGCTAAACAATGGAAATACCGGATGGATCCCCGTTTCTTCAATTGAAATAATATAAATTTTAACCGATGATTGACAATCTAATAGAGCTCGACAAAGAGCTTCTTTTATTCTTAAATGGTAGTAATTCTACTTTCTTAGATAGCTTTATGTTTATTCATACCAATACTTGGACGTGGATTCCCTTTGTCCTTTTATTGCTTTATGTTATCTTACGTAGTAACAAACTAAAAGAAGCACTGTTGATTTTTGCCACTCTAGGAGTTATCATAGCACTAACCGATGCTGTTTCTTCCGGATTTTGTAAACCCTATTTTCATCGTTTCCGTCCAACACACGACCCCGATATGATGAATCTGGTACAGATTGTTAATCATTATAAAGGAGGTAGTTATGGCTTTATCTCTGGTCATGCAACCAATTCCTTTGGTATCATGGTCTTTCTTTGTCTATTGATTAAAAACAAATGGTTCACTTTTGGTGGTTTGTTTTGGGCAATGCTACATTCCTATACCCGTATCTATCTAGGCGTACATTTTCCTGGCGATATACTTGCAGGTATGTTAGTTGGCACACTCTTAGGCTTAATCTCTTATGGTATCTATAAAAAGATCTATCAACTTTTATTTATACGTAAGAGTTATTATTCGCCTTATCTGATGAAAAATAGATACCATGAGCGAGACATACAAGTGCTGATGAGTCTTTTGGCCTTTACTTATATCTGTATCATTGGGCTATCTGCGTTTACAGATGTTTATACCTTGATTTAGCGAAATGCTGAAAAAAAGAAAGTGATTATAGTTGTTTTTGAAAATTTAAATTTTTATATTTAAGGCGTGTTACGAACTTTACTATTAATTCTTAAATGATTATACTATGAGCAAGACAATCACATTTAATGAGCTTCGACGTATCAAAGACTTGTTGCCTAGCGGTAGTACGCATAAGATAGCTGAAGAGCTAGGTTTACGCGTAGATACTGTACGCAATTTCTTTGGTGGATATAATTTCAAAGAAGGGAGAAGTGTTGGTATTCATCTTGAACCAGGTCCGGATGGTGGAGTAGTTATGTTAGATGATACTACTGTATTGGACAAAGCTTTAGCTGTATTAAAAGAAAATAATATTGCGTATGAAGAACCCGTTCTTGAAGAATTAGAAAAGGAAGAAGCTTAGGTTTCATGTTTAAAAAGTTAATATACAAAAGAAGCACCACAGTACTACTGTGGTGCTTCTTTTGTATATTAACTTCCAATAAAGGGACTGTATATCTATCTATTCATTTCCTACTTAATCTTCCGGCGGTTGAGTGCTGCCCAATATCGTTTGGCATTACGAACATGTTCGCGCAGTGTAACCGCAAAATTGTGAGTGCCCGAGAAATCCTCTTTGGCGCACATATAGAGAAAACGGTGCTGTGCATAGTTTAAAACGCTGTTGATACTGATAATAGAGGGAAAACGAATAGGGCCAGGAGGTAGTCCTGCATAGAGATAAGTGTTATAGGGAGAGTCAATCGTAAGGTCCTTGTTGTAGATACGTTGCAACATGAGTTTGTTTAATGCAAACTTCACTGTTGGGTCGGCCTGCAATAGCATACCTCTACGCAATCGGTTAAGGTATAATCCAGCCACCATGCGCATATCGTTTTTCTCTTTGGTCTCCTCCTCCACAATAGAGGCTAATATAGAGATCTCCATAGGAGATAAACCAATAGCTTCGGCTTGTTTGCGTCGTTTCTCGTTCCAAAAAACGGTATACTCCTTTTTTAAACGCGCAAAGAGCTGTTTACTACTCATATTCCAATACACCTCGTAGGTATTTGGAATAACCATACAGGGAAAAGTAGTGGTGGTAAAGCCCAGTTGACTGCAGGCTAGTGAATCGGTAAAGACACGTGCAATAGCTGCAGAATCCAGCATTAGCTGCTTGGCTAGGTTGCTCGCCATTTGTCCTGGTGTGCGTACCCCTTTAATCACAAGATTAACAGGTGTCTGACTACCCACCTTTAGTTTCCTAATCAGCTGCAGACTACTAAACGAAGGTTGTATAGTAAAACAACCAGTACGGATATGTTGGTCGTAGTCGTAATACTTACTCGCCCAGGTGATACCACGCATAGAAGTAGGCTGCAGAGTGGTCTTTATCTTATGGAACACCGAATCTATCGTATCGTCTTGATCGATAAAAATCCTTTTAGGCACCTCCGTGCTAACCACTGGTTGGTAGAAGGTTTGATATACAAATAAACCAGCTGCTAAAGCAATAGCTATTATAGCCGTTAAAATGTAGAGGGCGATTTTTTTACTTGTCGTCATATATATTCATTATAAGTGATGCAAATGTAATTAAAATAGTGATTAATTCGTACATTTTATTCTTAATATCCAATTAAATATTACTATATTTGCACGAAATTACGGATAGCGTATAGAAGTAATAGAGTCGAATGTGCACCCATTGGAATGGGACAAAACATTCAACGGGTAGCACGC
Organism: Bacteroidaceae bacterium; assembly: GCA_028707655.1. Taxonomy (GTDB): domain Bacteria; phylum Bacteroidota; class Bacteroidia; order Bacteroidales; family Bacteroidaceae; genus JAQWAN01. Next base: position 1,430 of record JAQWAN010000093.1, on the reverse strand, counting down.
AGCGAAGATGATGTTTTTAAGTTTACGATTTATTACCAACATAATATAATGGAACAATTAAAACATGAATGTGGTGTAGCTATTGTGCGTTTGCTAAAGCCATTAGAGTATTATCATGAAAAATATGGTACTTGGATGTATGGCTTGAACAAGCTGTACTTACTCATGGAGAAACAGCACAACCGAGGGCAAGAGGGAGCAGGTGTAGCTTGTGTAAAATTACAAGCAGAGCCAGGTACCGAGTATATGTTTCGCAAAAGAGCCTTAGGCTCCGGTGCGATTACAGAAATCTTTTCCTCTATAAATTCTCACTTCAAGGGATTATCTCCCGAAAAATCAGCCAATCCAGTTTTTGCCAAAGAGTGTCTCCCCTTTATAGGCGAGGCCTACATGGGCCACTTAAGATATTCAACTACAGGTAAATCAGGGATGCTATTCGTGCATCCCTTTTTACGTAGAAATAACTGGCGTGCCAAAAACTTAGCTTTGTGTGGAAACTTCAACATGACCAATGTAGATGATATATTCCATCAGTTAACCTCTATAGGTCAACATCCTCGTAAGTATGCAGATACCTACATCATCTTAGAACAATTGGGGCACCGATTAGACCGAGAGGTGGAGCGTGTTTATCGTGCTTCACGTGAGCAGGGACTAGAGGGGATGGATATCACCGAGCACATAGAAGATAATATTGACATCTCCAATGTGTTAAAGACCTCCGCTCCTTCTTGGGATGGCGGTTATGTGATGTGTGGTCTTACCGGTAGTGGTGAACTTTGTACCATGCGCGATCCATGGGGCATACGTCCAGCTTATTGGTATGCTGATGATGAAATTGTGGTGGTGGCTTCTGAGCGTCCCGTAATTCAAACCACGTTGAATGTACCTATTGAAGCGATTAAAGAGATAGCCCCTGGGCAGGCACTTTTAATCAATAAAAAAGGAGGCTATCATACCCAGCAAATTCTTGCACCACGCAATGTGAAACCCTGTTCGTTTGAACGCATCTATTTTAGTAGAGGTAGTGATGCCGATATCTATCTAGAGCGTAAAAAACTAGGTGCAAACCTGTTGCATCCCATACTTAAAGCCATCGATTACGATTTAAAGAATAGTGTGTTCTCCTTTATCCCGAATACAGCAGAAACCGCCTATTATGGTATGATGGAGGGATTAGATAAACACCTCAACGAGGTAAAGGCCAGCAAGATAAAAGCAGGTGGTTCCTCTCTCTCTGCCGAAGAATTAACCAACATACTCTCCATGAAAGTGCGTACCGAGAAGGTAGCCATCAAGGATATTAAGTTGCGTACCTTTATTGCAGAGGGCAATTCGCGAAACGATTTAGCAGCCCATGTGTACGATATCACCTATGGTAGTATCGTTCCTTATCAAGACAATCTTATTGTGATAGACGATAGTATTGT
>JAQWAN010000092.1 GCA_028707655.1 Bacteroidaceae bacterium | reverse complement strand
AGAAAAAGACCAAGAGTTGTGCGACCTTGCTAATAAACTAGGCCGCGAATTTGTAATCCAAATAACAGGTAAGGTTAATGAGCGTTTCAGCAAAAACGACCACATGGCTACGGGTGATGTAGAAATTATTGTGGAGACTTTGAATGTGTTAAATACGTCGGAGGTACCTCCCTTTACTATTGAGGATAAAACGGATGGTGGAGAGGATATTCGTATGAAATATCGTTACCTCGACCTACGTCGTAACAATGTACGTAGCAACTTGGAACTACGTCACCAAATGACGATGGAGATTCGTCGCTACTTGGATGAGATGCATTTCTTAGAGGTGGAAACACCGGTGTTGATTGGTTCTACTCCTGAGGGAGCACGAGACTTTGTTGTACCTTCTCGTATGAACCCTGGTCAGTTCTATGCTTTGCCTCAATCGCCTCAGATTTTTAAACAACTATTGATGGTGTCGGGCTTTGATCGTTATTTCCAAATTGTGAAATGTTTTCGTGATGAGGACTTACGTGCAGACCGTCAACCTGAGTTTACACAGATCGATTGCGAGATGAGTTTCGTGGATCAAGAGGATGTTATCTCTTTGTTTGAGGGTATGGCAAAACATCTTTTCAAGAAAATTATGAATGTGGACTTGAAGGGTGACTTTATACGTATGACATGGCAAGATGCTATGAAATATTATGGTAGTGATAAGCCCGATCTTCGTTTTGATATGAAGTTTGTAGAACTGATGGATGTGCTAAAAGGTAGCGGATTTGCTGTGGTAGATGATGCAGCTTATGTAGGCGGTATTTGTGCGCAGGGCGCAGCTAGCTATACACGTAAACAGCTTGATAAGCTTACCGACTATGTAAAACGTCCACAGATTGGTGCTAAGGGATTAATCTATGCACGTATACAACCCGATGGTAGTGTGAAATCGAGTGTGGATAAGTTCTACTCTCAAGAGACATTACTACAGATGAAAGAGGCATTCCAAGCTGAAGTGGGCGATTTAATCTTAATTTTAACTGGTGATGATGCAATGAAAACGCGTCGCCAATTATGTGAGCTTCGTTTAGAGATGGCACGCGAATTGGGTTTATGCGACAAGAAGAACTTTGCTTGTCTATGGGTGGTTGATTTCCCTCTCTTTGAATGGAGCGAGGAGGATAAGCGATTTATGGCAATGCATCATCCATTTACCTCTCCTAAACCTGAGGATATTCCTTTATTGGATAGTGATACGGGTGCTGTTCGTGCCAATGCATACGATATGGTGATTAACGGCGTAGAAGTAGGCGGTGGATCGATTCGTATACACGATAGCGAACTACAAAATAAGATGTTTGAATTATTAGGCTTTACGCCTGAACGTGCTAAGGAACAATTTGGTTTCTTGATGGACGCGTTTAAATATGGTGCACCTCCTCATGGTGGATTGGCTTATGGTTTAGATAGATGGGTAAGCTTGTTTGCAGGTCTTGATTCGATTAGAGACTGTATTGCTTTCCCTAAAAACAACTCGGGTAGAGATGTAATGATTGATGCACCCTCTTCGTTAGACGAAAGTCAATTGGAGGAGCTCAACTTGCAATTAACTTTAAAAGAGAAGTAAACAGAGAATAGGAATAAACTAAAAAACGGGCAATCCTTTGGGGTCACCCGTTTTTTTAGCTAAAGAGAATAAAGATTCTAGCTGGATAGTTTAACTATAAAAAAATGAGGAGGTTAATTTATTCTATTTATGTGGTGTTAGTAGCAATTCCTTTGTTACTGATAACTTTACTCACCTCGCTAGTTACCATATTAGGCTGTTGGTTGGGTAAAAGTTCTTTCTGGGGATACTATCCTGGAAAGATATGGTCTGTCTTGGTCTGCTATCTACTTCTGTTGCGAGTGCATGTGGAGCGAAAGCAGGAGCTACAGAAAAACCAATCGTATGTTTTTGTGGGGAACCATCAAGGTACCTTCGATATTTTCTTGGTCTATGGCTTTTTGGGACGTAACTTTAAATGGATGATAAAACATTCCATTAGAAAGATGCCCTTTATCGGGCCAGCTTGCCAATTGGCACAACACATCTTTGTGGATAGAAGAGGGCCACGTAAGGTTTATCAATCTATTCAATTAGCGAAGAAAATTTTATGTGGAGGAATCTCTTTAATGATTTTCCCGGAAGGCGCTCGTACCTTTACTGGCCATATGGGCTATTTCAAGAAGGGGGCTTTTCAATTGGCCGATGAGCTACAACTCCCCGTGGTACCTGTAACCATTAATGGCTCGTTCGATGTGTTGCCACGCGACAAGAGATGGATAAGGCAGCATCGACTAGAACTAATTATCCATGCTCCTATTTACCCTATAGCAAAAGGGGAGGAGAATGTGCAGTACCTTTTGGAACAATCGTACGCAGCTATTCAGACGGGTTTGCCACAACACTATAAGGGGATGGTAAGAAATGAAGACCAAGATGTGATTAGCTAAATAAAAATAAATATCTTTGTGTATAATAATATAAAAAATATGATATGAAAAAAATGAAACTTTTTATCCTGGCCATTTTTATTGGCTCGGCTTCGGCTGTTTTTGCCGATGAGGGTATGTGGTTATTGCAAATGATGCAACAACAACATCTGATTGATCAAATGAAGAAACAGGGATTAAAACTGGAGCTGAAGGAGATCTATAATCCGAATGGAGTTTCTCTAAAAGATGCTGTGGGTATCTTTGGTGGAGGGTGTACAGGAGAAATTGTTTCTTCTAAAGGGTTAATCTTTACCAACCATCATTGTGGATTTGGTGCTATACAAGAACATTCATCGGTAGAGCATAACTATTTAAGAGATGGTTTCTGGGCTAAAAGCTTTCAAGAGGAGCTTCCTACAGAGGGACTAAAGTTTACGTTTATTGATAAAATTGAGGATGTAACCGACATTATCAATAAGAAAATTGCAGATAAGGAATTTACACAGGTAGAGGCGTATACTGGAGCTGTTTTAAGAAAAGTGGCTGCCGAACTCTATAAAAAGAGCCCTTATTTTAAGAAAAAGGGAATCAAAGCATTGATTCGTCCTTTCTTTGCTGGAAATAAATTCTATTTGTTTTACCAAAAAGTATACACGGATATACGTATGGTAGCTGCACCTCCTTCTGCTGTAGGTAAGTTTGGTGGAGATACGGACAACTGGATGTGGCCTCGCCATACAGGCGATTTCTCTGTCTTCCGTATCTATGCGGATGCTAATGGAGAACCCGCTAAATATAGTGCAGAAAATGTACCATTGGAAACGAAAAAACACTACACTATCTCTTTAAAGGGTGTAGAAGATGGTGATTATACTATGGTGATGGGTTTCCCAGGTAGTACACAGCGCTATTTAACAGCTGGCGAGATTGCCAACAAGATGAAAACGGAGAACTACCCTCGTATCCAGGTGCGAACTGCTAGACAGAATGTGTTGAAAGAGGAGATGGCCAAAGATGAAGCTGTTCTGATTCAATATGCAAGCAAATATGCAATGTCTGCTAACTACTGGAAAAATGCAATTGGCATGAATAAGGCTATTGTAAAAAATCATGTGATTGAATCGAAACTAGCACAAGAAAAGGCTTTTAAAGCGTTTGCTACTAAAGTAGGAAATGAGGAGTACTTAACTGTGGTAGATAAGATTAATGCAGCAGTGGCTAAAGAGGAGCAAAAGGAATATGCTACCAATGTGTTTGCGGAGATTATATTGGGTGGTATTGAGTTTGGTACACCATATATGGTGCTCGATAGATATGTGGATGCGCTTAAAAATAAAGAGGATTCGCTAGCTACTGAATTTAGAAAGACATTAACCGATGTTTTTGAGAGTATTTATAACAAAGACTATAACCATAGTGTAGATAAAAAAGTGGCTCAAGTGATTCTTCCACTCTATGCTACAATGGTAAAAAAAGAGCAATTGCCTTCGTTCTATACCTATGTTGAGAAGAACTACAAAGGGGATATGTCCTCTTTTATTGATGCTATGTATGATAATTCGATCTATTCATCTAAAGCGAATTTTGAGAAGTTCTTAAAGATAAAGAGTGCTAAAAAGGCGATGAAGATGGTCAAGAAGGATGCCATGTATAACTATGTGGTTTCTAAATATGACAAGCTAAACGAGATTAGAAGTGGCTATGCTAAACGTGGTGGCGAATTAAATCTGTTGCATAAGACATATGTGAAGGGTTTATGTGAGATGAATGCTGCAAATCCTCAATATCCAGATGCTAACTTTACTATCCGTATGACATATGGTAATGTAAAATCGTACCAACCTAAAGATGGCGTGTTTTTTGATTATTACACTACAACAAATGGTATCTTAGAGAAAGAGGATAGCACCAATCGTGAGTTTAATGTGCCAACTAAATTGAAGGAGTTGATTCTTAAAAAAGATTTTGGACGTTATGCAATGAAGAATGGCAATATGCCTGTTTGTTTCTTGTCTACTAATGATATTACTGGTGGAAACTCGGGTAGCCCTGTGTTAAATGCTAAAGGAGAACTAATTGGTCTTGCTTTTGATGGAAACTGGGAATCGTTAAGTGGTGATATTAATTTTGATCAGAGTAAGCAACGTTGTATCAATGTAGATATTCGATATGTATTGTTTATTATCGACAAATTGGGTAATAACAAACGATTGATTGATGAAATGACTATTGCTGAATAGGTAAACCAGAAGCATACAACTGCTTAAAACAGTATAAAAAAAGAGCCCAATTTAATTGAATTGGGCTCTTTTTTCGTTTCCTCTCTGTTGCAGATGGTTAAGCCTCTTTTTAATTAATCTATTTACACCGGAAAGAAAAGGGTAGGCGTTTGATAAAGACTACAATTTGTATGTAACTTTTTGGTATAGGGTGTGTTAAAAATACGGGCATCACTAGGACAATCTTTAACACAAGCACAACACTTGATGCAGAGGTCAGGATTGGTAACGGGACGCTCTCCATTGGTAATGGAGATGGCTCCTGTGGGACAGACATCAACACAAATGCCACACGAGGTGCAATTATCCGTTGAGATAGGAACAGCGGGTGTGGGGGTGCTAACAGGTTTATAGGGGCGATTGCCCGGTAATGGAAGATGTGGCACACAGGAGTGTGCTGCAAGTAAAAAAGGACGACTGTCGTTTCCAAAACGGCGAGCGATGGAGAGGTCGGTTGCATCGGGACGCCCCTCTGCAATGGGCATTAGTGAGCGACTATAACTATGTTCGCCAATAAAAGCTCCTGCACTCGTGGGGATAAATCCAAGAGTAGTGAGGGTGTCTGATAGTTCTACTAGGGCATCGTCGTAGGCGCGGTTGCCATAAATAACGAGTAGTGTAACGGGTATCCGATTCGCTGTGACTCGTCTTAGCCGTTCCAAAGCTAATGGGGCCACTCTACCAGCATAAACGGGAACCGCTACAATGGCCACTCCTTCTGTAATATGTATTGGTGCGTTCCCTAAATCGCAGGTTAGGTCAATGGACTCTATTCTGCTGGCGGATACTCCTTCTGCCACAGCTTCTGCCATTTGTTTGGAGGTGTGCGTGGGAGAGAAATAGAGCAGCGATACTTTGCTTAGATTGTCTTCTTTTGTCATGATAAGTTCCTATTTTGTTGTAAAGGTAACCAATATTTATAAAAACATAAAATAAAACATAGATAACATCTATTTGCAATCTTTTCAGATAAAAGATGCAACTGATGAGATATAAATTGTACTTTTGCATACAATTATGGGAAGAGTTTTAGCAATAGATTATGGCAGAAAACGATGTGGTATTGCAGTTACCGATTGTTTACAACTGATAGCAAATGGATTGACAACAGTAGCAACCTGCGAATTGGAGAAATTTCTGACTGCTTATGTAGCAAAAGAAAAAGTAGATGTTATTATTGTTGGATTGCCCAAACAGCTCTCGGGAGAACCTTCTGAGAGCATGAAGTATATCACACCTTTTGTGCATCGACTCAAAAAGTTGTTGCCACAGATGAAGGTGGAATTTGTTGACGAGCGGTTTACCTCTGTGATGGCACATAGAACGATGCTTGAAGGAGGATTGAAAAAGAAAGCACGACAAAACAAAGAGCTTGTAGATGAGATTAGTGCTACTATAATATTACAGACCTATATGGAAACGATATCAATTAACAATAAACTATTTTAGTATGTTTTTACCTATTTATATTTATGGACAGCCAGTATTAAGAGCTGTAGCAAAGGATATTACACCTGATTTTCCAGGATTAAGCGAGTTACTAGACAATATGAGAGATACAATGTTGCGTTCGGATGGTATTGGCCTGGCTGCTCCGCAGATAGGTAAATCTATTCGTTTGGTGGTAGTTGATTTGGATGTTCTCTCGGAAGATATGCCAGCCTATAAAGATTATAAGAAAGTTTTTATTAATGGACATATCTTAGAGACAAATGAGGAATACGATAGCATGGAAGAGGGCTGCTTAAGCTTGCCTGGTATTCATGAAAAGGTGAGCCGCTCAACACGTATACGCCTCTCTTATCTAGATGAAAATTTTGAAGCGCATGAGGAGTGGGTGGAAGGTTATTTGGCACGAGTGATACAACATGAGTTTGACCACTTAGAGGGTAGATTATTTATAGACCATATCTCTAATTTGCGTAAGCAGATGATTAAGAATAAACTAAACGCAATGGTAAAGGGAAAGGTAAGATGCTCCTATAAGGTTAAAACTATAAAATAAATGAAGCGGCTATTAATAACTCTTGGATGTGCATTAGCTGCTATAATTGCATCTTTTGCACAAATCAATACCGTAAAGGTGATGACAATTGCTCAAAATGCACTTTATTTTGAGGATTATTTGTTGTCTATCCAGTATTTTAATCAAGTTATTAATGCCAAATCGTATTTGTCGACACCCTATTTCTATAGAGGGTTGGCTAAATATAATCTTGACGATTTTAGGGGCGCAGAAGCCGATTGCACAGAATCGATTGCCAGGAATCCGTTTGTGGTGCGTAACTACCAGGTAAGAGGCTTAGCTCGTCTTAGAATGGGCGAATACAGTAAAGCTACTGCGGATTTTAGGAAGGCGCTTCTTTATGACCCACAGAATATAAACATCAGACATAATATATCTGTCTGCATGATTAAACTAAAAGATTACAAGGGAGCTATCAACGAACTGGATACATTACTGAGCATTAATCCTCAATATGTTGCTGCAAATATTATACGTGGTAATGTGTATGAAACACTGAAGGACACGAGTGCAGCTAAGAGAGATTATGAGGAGGCTGTTCTAAAATCGCCTTATGATGGAGATGTATGGAGTGCGCGCGCCTCTTTTTTCTTAAAACAAAAACAATATAAAGAAGCGGAGAAGGATCTAGATAGAGCCATCTCGCTGATTGTTAAAAATACAGGAGGATATATCAATAGAGCGCTAGCACGTTATTATCAGAATAACCTTAGAGGGGCTATGGACGATTATGACAAGGCAATATTGATTTCTCCAAAGAGCTTACTAGCACATTTTAACCGGGGATTACTCCGTACACAGGTAGGCGATGACAACCGTGCAATACGCGATTTCGATTTTGTGATTACACAAGAGCCGGATAATATGATTGCACGCTATAATCGTGCTTTGTTACGTAAAAAAACGGGGGATTATACGGGGGAGATCGGAAGAGCGT
>JAQWAN010000091.1 GCA_028707655.1 Bacteroidaceae bacterium | reverse complement strand
ACGAGTCAAGACAAGCAACTTATTTAAGCTAGGAAGTATCTTAGCAGGTAGCGTTTTTATCTTTGTAGCAATTATCTATGTTACCCCCAAAGAGACCTTGGAACAGATACCTATCCTCAGTAGAGGATCTACCTGGAAATCGCGATTAAACTCTTTTATGGAGGATAACAAAACACTCGATTTTACCAAAGATGCACAAAAAATACACGCTAAGATTGCCATAGCAAGCAGTAATATTATAGGTAAACCCTTTAATAGCGTACAACGCGATTTCCTATCTCAGGCCTACAGCGATTTTATCTATGCCATCATCATTGAAGAATTGGGGTTACTAGGAGGGACTATCGTGACTTTACTCTACCTCTATCTAATGATGAGGGCCATGAAGATAGGGCGAATGTGCAAAGGCGATTTTGGTACCTATGTGGTTATGGGTCTGAGCACTATGATTGTGTTTCAAGCACTCTGTAATATGTGTGTTGCTGTTGGCATTGGACCCGTAACGGGACAAACCTTGCCGCTTATAAGTAGAGGAGGAACATCGATTGTTATTAATTCTATTGCAATAGGCATTATTTTAAGTGTGAGCCGTTTTAATAAACAATATCTTGAGGCAAAAATAAAAAAAGATAAAAACGACTAAAATAACATCTCTTTTCTTTTACCATTAAAAGTATTTCAACTATTTTTGTTAAAATCTAGGGGAACACTATTTTCAATAGAGTAAAGAATGAAAGAAGAAGCAAAAATTATAATAAGTGGTGGAGGTACAGGAGGACATATTTTTCCTGCTGTTGCCATAGCGAATGCCATTAAACGCAATTATCCCAAAACCCATATTTTATTTATAGGTGCTCAACACAGAATGGAGATGCAACGCATACCCGCAGCTGGATATGAGATTAAAGGACTACCCATCAGCGGTTTCGACCGTAAACATCTATGGCACAATGTTATGGTGCTCGGTAAACTACTAAAAAGTCTATGGATAGCCCATACTGTTATTCGGAAATTTAAACCCGACGTAGTGGTTGGCGTAGGTGGCTTTGCTAGTGGACCTACACTCAAAGTGGCTTCTTGGATGCATATCCCCACCCTATTGCAAGAACAAAATTCATATGCAGGGGTCACCAATAAACTCCTAGCTAAAAAAGCTGCAACCATTTGTGTGGCCTATAAAGGGATGGAGAAATTCTTTTCGCCCAACAAAATTGTACTCACCGGTAACCCCGTACGAAAAGAATTACTCCTTAACGCCTTATCTAAAGAGGAGGCGAGAAAGGAATACCACTTTGATCTGTCCCGACCAATGGTACTCTTAGTGGGTGGCAGTTTAGGCGCACGCTCCTTAAACAACTGTATGATGCGAAACCTGCAAAAAATGAAGAATAGCAATGTGCAATTCCTCTGGCAATGTGGACAAATCTACTACGAAGAGGCTAAAAAAGCATTGGAAAAAGCGGGAATGCCAGACAATATTTTACTTACAGATTTTATTAGCGATATGAACACAGCTTATTGTGCTGCCGACTTGGTTATCTCGCGTGCTGGAGCAGGGTCTATCTCTGAATTCTGTTTATTGGGCAAGCCTACCATCTTAGTCCCCTCGCCTAATGTGGCAGAAGACCATCAGACAAAAAATGCGATGGCTCTCGTTAGTAAAGGAGCAGCTCTATATGTAAAAGATAATGAAATAGATAAGAAACTAATCGATTTAGCTGTCTTAACCGTAGGACAACCCGACACGCTACGTCGACTATCGAATAACATTAAAGAAATGGCTTTCTTGCAATCGGATGAAAAAATTGCGCAAGAGGTATTTAAGCTATTAAAATAAGAACAACATGAACATTCAAAAATATACTTCTGTTTATTTTATTGGTGCTGGGGGTATAGGAATGAGCGCACTTGTGCGCTATTTCTTATCCAAGGACTTTTTCGTGGCGGGCTACGACCGAACGGCTACACCACTCACAGAAGATTTGATTACAGAGGGAGCTGCCATTCATTTTGTGGAGGATAGCACACGTATCCCCCTGCAATGCCGAGATAGAGAAAAGACCTTGGTTATTTACACACCGGCTATTCCCGCCAAGCACCAAGAACTAATCTTCTTTAAGGAGCATGGTTTTAAGATACATAAACGATCGGAGGTATTGGGACTTATCAGTAGAAGTTCTAAAGCACTTTGTGTGGCAGGTACACATGGCAAAACCACTACGTCTACTATATTAGCACATCTGATGTATCAATCGGAACAAAAATGTACTGCTTTTTTAGGCGGTATAGCTAAAAACTACCACAGCAACCTGCTACTATCTAACAACAGCGATTATGTTGTGGTAGAAGCAGATGAATACGATCGCTCCTTTCATCAGCTACAGCCCTACATGAGCGTTATTACCTCTGCAGATGCCGATCACCTAGATATTTATGGTACTGCCGATGCGTATAGAAAAGCATTTGAGAAATATACTTCGCTGATACAACCTGGTGGCGTATTACTGCTACATACACACGTAAATATCACACCTTGCTTACAAAAAGGGGTACGCACCTTTAGTTATGCACGAGAGGAGGGCGATTATCATGCTGAGAACATTCGAATTGAGCAGGGGGAAATCACCATCGACTTTATCTCTCCTACGGAGAATATTACAAACATCAATATTGGTGTACCCATTAGCATTAATATAGAAAACAGTGTTGCAGCTATTGCCGTTGCACAACTATGTGGGGTAAAAGCAGCGGAGATACGAAAAGCAATGGCCACATTTAAAGGCATTGACCGCCGATTCGATTTCCATCTAAAAAATGAAAAATGTGTCTATTTAAGCGACTATGCACATCATCCCAAAGAGATAGAGCAAAGCATTCGTTCTATTCGTGAGCTCTACCCTACCAAAAAAATAACCGGTGTGTTTCAACCTCACCTATATACACGAACACGCGATTTCTATCGCGAATTTGCACAATCGCTAACAGCATTAGATGACATTATTATTACCAATATATACCCAGCTCGGGAGGAACCAATAGAGGGCGTTAGTAGCGAGCTTATCTATAATGAGCTCCCCGCCGACAAAGAAAAAACACTTTGCTCCACACAGCAGTTACTACAACTGCTCGCTTCCAAAAAGATAGAAGTACTAATCACACTAGGTGCAGGAGATATTGAGAACCTCTCTGGAGAGATAACAAATTTACTCCGTTAATACCATTATTGATACATGTTAAAAAAGATATTTTACTACTTTTCCATCCTACTTGTTGTAGGATATGCAATAGCATCCATGGTGTATCTGTCGATACAACCATATAAGGTGGTGTGTAAAAAAGTGGTAGTAAATATTGACCAACCTATCACTAGGCCCCTTATCAATGGTAAGCAGTTGCTAACGCAGGTAGAGAATAGCTATAAAAAGCTAGAGGGCACAAGCTTTAATCAGCTTAAAGATCATATCATTACCAATCTAATTAACAGACACGAGCTCGTTAAACAAGCTAGATGTATTAAACAGATAGATGGAACCCTACGAATAGAGATAGCCACACATAACCCCATACTAGAGGTCTTTGGCGAAAATAACCAACACTATTTTCTCGACGCAGAAGGATTTCCTATTACAGAAGAAGCCGATTATCCGCTACGTTTATTAGTGGCCACAGGTGCTATTGACTCGGTTTTTAGTTGCAAATATCTATACCATCTAACCAAAGATATTAACAGTAGCTCCTATTGGAAAAATAGAATAGAACAAATATATGTTGCAAGTAACCAAGATATTACCCTCATTGATGCACAGACAACGAGTCCCATCTTTCTAGGAAGTATCTACAACTATAACAACAAATTAAAACGCCTACAGCATTTCTATGCTAGCGTACCGAAAAATAAACAATCTGAATATAAGGAGATTGACTTATCCTTTGCAAATCGTGTAGTGTGTACACGAAAAAAAGAATCAACTATCACAAAATAATATATAAGATTATGGATACTATTATTGTAGCTCTCGAAATAAGCAGCACGCAAATAACCGGCATAGCTGGTAGGAGCGGTAAAGACGGAAAGCTCCGTATTGAAGCATATGCCACAACACCATCCAGTAAATTTACTAAAAGAGGCATCGTTTTTAATATTAATCAAGCCTCAGATGCAATCTTAAATGTTATTGGACAATTAGAGCAGCAACTAAATAAAGATATTAAACAGGTCTATGTTGGCATTAGTGGCCAATCCCTTCACTCCGAACAAAATGTAGTGAGTCGCTCTTACGAAGAGGAAAAATTGATTGATGAAAATGAAATCTATTCCATAGCAGATGAAAACAGAGGTACAAAATATGCCAATTTTGATATCCTAGAAAGCATTGAACAAGAATATGACATAGCCTCCAGACATCTACACGACCCAATCGGTGTTATGGGTACCAATATCGTAGGTAACTTCCTAAATATTGTAGCCGCCAAAAACATGCGCAAATCAATCATAGAGAGTCTTAAAAAGGCCAAAATAGAATTGGTGGAGTTCATTATTACCCCATTAACATTAGCTGAATCGGTTATCGACAAGGAGAAGCTACGTGCAGGTTGTGCTTTGGTGGATATAGGTGCAGAAACAACCACTGTTTCGGTGTATAAAAAGAACCTACTCCGACGATTAGTGGTACTCCCATTGGGTAGCAACAATGTAACCAAAGATATCTGCAGCATTGGTATTGAAGAGGAAAGAGCAGAAGAGATAAAAATAAAATACAACAATGCCATTAACCTAATCAAAGAGGATGATGACAAAGAGATTGAAATTAGCGAAGGACGAACCATTAAAGAGAGCTTGCTCAATAGCATTATTGAGGCACGGGTGGAGGAGATTGCTGAAAATGTGGTACATCAGATCCAACTGTCGGGCTATGGAGATTCTAATCAGTTGATTGGTGGTATCTTTATATGTGGTAATGGTGCAAAATATAATGACATCCTTAAGGTCTTTGAAAACAAAAGTCAAATCAATAAGATAAAGATGATTTCTAGTAGCAACGTACCACTCGATACAGCTAGCAAAAATCTTATCAAAAATGAAAACAACCATTACTATGCTGCACTTTCTATTCTTAATCAAGGAAAAGAAAACTGCTGCGAAGAGCGTTTCTTGCTAACTAGTCCTGTTGTAGAGGAAAAAGAGGCACAAGAAGCAATAGCTGCCGAGAAGAAAAAGAAAAAAGAAAAAAAATCAAAGGGAAAACGTTTTAAAAAATACCTCGTACAGATTACAGATACCCTCTTCAGCACTAAAGATGGAGAAGAGGAAGAGGAGGAGTAACCTATAGGTACGGATTAGAATTTAGTAAAAGCCAATAAGTAGATCAAAAAGATAAAACAGCATGGAAGAAAAAGAAATATTACCTTTTAGAATGAATACTCCCATAGATAATACAACCAATATCATCAAAGTGATTGGCGTAGGCGGTGGAGGTGGTAACGCTGTAAACCATATGTTTAATGAGGGGATTGAAAATATTACGTTTGCATTATGCAACACGGATAACCAAGCACTCATCAAATCGGATATAGATACCAAACTACAACTTGGTCCCTCTATTACACATGGATTGGGTGCTGGAAACAATCCTTCACGTGCAGAAGAAGCTGCCAACGAGAGCAAGAATGAGATACAAGAATTGCTAGAAGATGGCACTAAAATGGTTTTCATCACTGCAGGAATGGGAGGTGGAACAGGTACTGGTGCTGCCCCAGTAGTAGCAAAAATAGCAAAAGACATGGGCATTTTGACCATTGGTATTGTTACTCTACCCTTTGTTTTTGAAGGTGTAAATAAAATTTTACAAGCCATTGAGGGTATTGAAAAGTTAAAGAAAAATGTAGATGCTATGCTTATTATTAATAATGAGTTACTTCGACATATCTACTCCGATTGGAAACTCGACAATGCCTTTAAGAAAGCAGATAGTACGCTCTCTGTAGCAGCACGAAGCATTGTAGAAATTATTACAAGAGAAGGTGTTATAAATCTGGATTTCGCCGACGTTGACACAACACTAAGAGACGGTGGAGTGGCTATCATAAGCAGTGGATACGGTAGCGGAGAGGGTCGTATTAAAGAAGCTATTGACGATGCCCTTCAATCGCCATTACTAGACAACTCCAAAATTGTTAATACAGACCGAATACTTATCAACTTAACTTTTAGTGCAGAAGCCAATGTAACGGTAGAAGAAATGACAGCTGTACACGACTTTATGCGAACCATAAACACCAGTACAAGAAGTTTTATTTGGGGCTATGGTATTGATGAAACACTAGGTGATAGAATTAAAATAACAATATTAGCTGCAGGATTTGACAGTAAACAATTTACAGACAAGGCACGTAACTCCATCGCACAAGGGAGAGAAAGCATAAATACGGATGAAAGTTCACGTACAAAAATAAGCGAATATTATCCATCAAATACACCTGTAGTTAAAAAGAAAAATCACATCTATCTATTTGATATAGACGAGATTGGCGATGAAACGTTGATCACTAAAATTGACGAAACACCTACCTACAAGCGTACCAAAGAGATGGTAGAATTGCTTCACAAAGAAAAAGAAAACAGAGCATCAGAACAGATGGAAATGGAGGATAATAATATTTAAAAAAAATAGATATGGAACTTTCTAATCGAATTAATACGGATATCAAAGAAGCTATGAAGAGCAGAGATAAAGTACGACTAAGTACACTTAGGAATATTAAAAAATTCTTTATTGAAGCCAAAACAGCTCCAGGTGCAGCAGAAGAACTCTCTGAGGAAGCAGCTCTAAAAATTGTTCAAAAATTGCATAAACAAGGTAAAGATGCAGCAGAAATTTATGAAACACAAAACAGAGCAGATTTAGCTGAAGAAGAAATAGCACAAGTAAAAATATTAGAAGAATATTTACCTAAGCAACTTACGGATGAGCAACTAACAGCTGTTATACGCAATATTATTGAAGAAGTTAATGCAACAAGCCTTAAAGAAATGGGCAAAGTTATTGGACTTGCTTCCAAAAAACTTGCCGGTCAATCAGAGGGCAGATTAATTTCTGCTAAAGTAAAAGAGTTACTAGCATAGTTACTTTTTTAATCCAATAGAACGATCCAAACTACCTACTAATTTGGATCGTTTTTTTTATATAAAGAGTTGCTTTAATACATCCATGGTTTTCATGGTAGAGAGCTCAGGAAGGTGAATCTTATAGAAATCGATCACCAGCTCCAATGCGCGGTTGCGCTGCTCCCTTGTCATCTTAAAGAGATACATGGTACGATAGTTTAAACGCATCAGCTGCAATAAAAACTGGGCTTCCTGTTGCGATATAAACGAGCTATGTAAATGTTTATTCAGAGAAAAGTTTGCCGCTAAGAGGTCGAAATAGGCATTCGGTACATAGTCCTCTAAATGTGGATAAATGCCCAAAAAACGTGTTAAACGTAACAAAAAGACCAAGTGAAAGTTAGAGAACTCAGCAGAGGAATTGTCTAGCCATACCAACGAATGGTAGAGGAAAGAATATAAGGGTCTATTTTCCTCCTGCTCTTTGAGCGATTTCTGTAAAAAATCGGCAATAAAAAAGGCAATAGACAGTTTACGCGCATCGTAAGGTATGTCTACAAACATGGTGGTTACACGCACCTCAGTGATTCTATAGAGCGCCCCTTTTGTTTGATCTTGTATAATAAAGCTCAATAAGGATAGGGGTTGAAATAAAGAAC
>JAQWAN010000090.1 GCA_028707655.1 Bacteroidaceae bacterium | reverse complement strand
TAAAGGGTGTTCATCCTGCACGTATCACTGAAGATATTGTTTTACGCCCAGTCTTGACTTTTGCTGCTACTGATATAGCATCTGTAAAAGGTCAGGTTGACCCGGTTATCTCGATAGACCCTACTACCGTGGGATTAGGTGATTTACCCGACTTCCTAGAAGATGATGATGTACGTATGGATTTATCTAATCCTATCTTGTTGTTAGATATAACCAATCCAGTAGATATGCCAATAAGCCTTTCTGCCATGCTTAAAGGTGAGAAAAGCGGAGCTGTTATAGCTGGTAGTTCTGTTACAGTGGGCGATGCTAATGGCAAAACGCCTCTATTGATTGCGGCTAATGGTAAAACTCAAATTGCTCTTTCTCGTTTAGGAATGGGAGGACCGGCTGGTTCTATTAATATAAAAGTTGAAGATCTAAACAATTTAATTGAAACCATTCCAGAGAACATCAAAATTGAGATGACTGCCAAAGCACTTCAAACGAGTGAGCATACCATCTTATTGGGTAATAACTACATGGTGATGGCTAACTATAGAGTCGATCTTCCTTTGGCTTTTGGTAAAGATTTAACCATCGTTTACCGCGATACATTAGATGATTGGAAAGAGGATATTGAAGATTATGAGATCAAAAGAATGCTTATTACAGCAGATGTAAATAATATTGTTCCACTATCTATGACCATAGAGGGAACGGCTATTGATGCCAATGGGAACGATCTTGCAGGTATCACAGTTGAGGTGCCACAAGAAGTTAAAGCTTGTAATGCTGATGGGTCTGCTTCTGTTACTCCTATCGTTGTAACCTTGATAGAAACACAAGCACAAGCAATGAAACAACTAGATGGTCTACATATTCGTATTGTTGCTAAATCGTCGGAAACCATAGAGGGCAAGCCGCTCCGAAGCGATCAATACTTAGAGTTTAAGAATATGAAAGCCACTGTTCCTGGAGGACTTATTATAGATATGAATGATTAAAAGAAAAAATATGAGTTGTAATAAATGCTATACGATTAAAATAATAGGACTTTTTATGCTACTACTAACTGTGGTTAGTGGTGTAAGTGCACAGAATTCCAGAACAGGTTATTTTCTGCGCGGGTCTTATCATAGACATGAGATGAATCCGGCTTTTATGCCAGAGAGTAATTATATAGCCATCCCTGGCTTGGGCAATTTGAACATAGAGACGCAAGGTAATGCAGGCTTGTCGAATTTCATTTTCGACACAACTAATCCGATGTACGATATGACCACCTTTATGAATAGCTCTGTTGGTGCAGATCAGTTCTTAAATGAGTTAGACGATATCACTCGGTTGAATGCTAATCTAAACCTATCTATCCTCTCCTTTGGCTTTAAGAAATGGGGCGGCTATAACACCTTCGATTTGCGCTTACGTTCTAAAACGTCTGTAAATCTACCTATAGATCTTTTCCGTTTTATGAAACTAGGAATGGATAAAGTGGATGGTGCCACCTATCATATTGAAAATTTAGCCATGCGCTCTTCCAATTTTGTGGAGATGGGCTTTGGACACTCTCGCCGTTTAACCGAGCGATTAACCGTTGGTGCTAAGTTTAAACTGTTGTTAGGTGCTGCCAATATGGATATGAATATTGATGAGATGAATATCACCATGGCGCAAAATGTATGGACGGCCAATCTTAAGGGACAGGCTAACTTAGCGTTGAATGGTGCTACCTTTAAGCAAAAAATGGAAACGGATAGTCAAGGTAACCCTACTGGTAATCAACAGGTAGATGGACTAGATGTCGATTCGCCATCCATTGGTGGAGTAGGTATCGGGATTGACCTTGGTGCTACGTATGATATGACAGATGTGGTGGAAGGTCTTACACTTTCTGCTTCTGTGCTCGATCTTGGTTTTATTAGTTGGAGTGATAACATCGTTGCAGATAATGATGGTACACGTCAATTCCATTTCGATGGCTTTAGTCAGATTGGTGTAGACGATGATAGTAGTAATAAAGAGATAGACGACCAAGTAGAAGATCTAGGAGATGACCTTGAAAATATGGCTCGTTTCTATGATGCTGGTTCTAAAAGTAGAACAACGATGTTGGGTGCTACAGTTCATATAGGAGCAGAGTATGAGTTACCATCTTATAAGGCTCTCCATTTTGGTTTGCTATCTACCACCTATTTTAACTCCCCTTTCACCTGGACAGAGCTACGCGCTTCGGCTACTATTGCTCCTCTTTCTTGGTTCGAGGCTTCTACTAGTTTTGCAACCTCTACATTGGGACAATCTATGGGACTTGTATTGAATTTTAATCCCAAAGGATTTAACTTCTTTATTGGAACGGATTATGCTTTTACAAAAGTAAACTCACAAGCCATTCCAATGAATGGACTGAACTCTAGTATTAGTTTGGGTATGAATATTACATTTGGAAAATAAAAGTACGTTATTAAATATAGAACTTCTCTACTAACCGGAACTATGTGAAGGTGCGTTAGAGAAGTTATTTTCTGTAAATACGAATAAAAGTATAGAAAATGAGAAAAGTAATCTTTCTTTTAATCTTTTTAGTGGCAGTTGCAGGTGACTTGTTGGCGTGTACTTCTGCCGTTATTTCTGGACAAGTAACCAAAGATGGTAGACCGCTATTGTGGAAAAATAGAGATACCGGATTTCCGCAGAATAGTGTGGCCTCTTTTCAAGGAGAGCGCTACAACTTTATTGGCGTGGTAAATAGTGTAGCAGTTCATCCCAAAGAGATATGGGTAGGAACAAATGAGATGGGCTTTTCTATCATGAACACCCAATCGTACAATTTAGAAGAAGCGGTAAACGGAGAGGAACGTGGTCCTGCCAATGGCTTTATTATGTATCG
Organism: Bacteroidaceae bacterium; assembly: GCA_028707655.1. Taxonomy (GTDB): domain Bacteria; phylum Bacteroidota; class Bacteroidia; order Bacteroidales; family Bacteroidaceae; genus JAQWAN01. The sequence continues at coordinate 4,897 of JAQWAN010000090.1, read as the reverse complement.
AGCACTCTCTATTTGTAAAGATGTAGCCGATTTTAAACAGTTCTTGGATACACTTGCTCGGCCCACAGGTCTGGAGGCTAATATCGGTGTGATTGATGCGAATGGTGCAGCAATGATGTTTGAAGTGAGTAATACCTCTTATATCGTTTACGATGCAAACAATCCAAAAGATGCACCCTTTGGTTATGTGGCACGTACCAATTTTTCCTTCTCGGGCAAAGTAAATAAGGGGGCAGGTTATGTACGTTATCAACAAGAGGAGAAACTGTTACAACCAGCCTCTGCTATGCAAGTTATTACCCCTCGTTGGATTATGTGCAACTTATCTCGCTCTTTTGCTAATCCATTTTTAGGTATCGATTTGAAAAAGATAGATTGGCATAATACCTCTTCCACTGGTTGGTTTGTAGATCAAGACTTTATACCTCGACATTCTACCGCTTGCTCCGTAGTGATTGAGGGAGTGAAAAAGGGCGAACCCGCTGTGTTAACCACTATGTGGACAGCATTAGGATATGTGCCCACTAGTGTTATGGTGCCTGTTTGGGTGAAATATGCAGAAGAGATGCCCGCTCTTTTGGTTAAAAACAAACAAACCAAAGTAGCACCTTTGTGTAACCAATCGTTGAAATTAAGAGATCTTGTTTTCTCCTATCAACAGGGTATGGGAACCAATCGATACTTCCATTGGTCGCTTTTGTTTAATGCCTCTAAAACAGGATATATACAATTGTTAGACCCTGTGGAAGAGGAGGTAACCGATTGGGGAAATAAACAGTTAGCCCTTTGGCGTGAGAAAGGAACCATAGAGCGTAGCGAACTTAAACATCTTTATCAGCAGATAAATAGTTATGTAACCGCTAAATACGATACGATTGTTACCCCCTAACTTCCCCTCTACTATACGTCAATACGTAGCGTAGAATATAGCTTACAGAACCGGTGCAGCAACTTTCCCTCTATCCTATAACGACATACGCCTACTAAGTTTACTTAGTAGGCGTATGGTTTTGTTTGGGTATACTGTAATTATACTGTAACTGTTGTTCTGAAACCCGTTATTCTTTCTCTAGGTTAAGTAATCCACCCGTTGTTGGGTCAAAGGTGACACGCGTGGTAGCATTTTTATCAAAAAGCTTATCCCCAAGTGTTTCTTCATTACCAAATTGTGCAATAGGTACATTCTTACTCAATAATTCTTTATGACTGTTTGCTATGGTCACTTTTGCCAAACCAGGTACATTGTATATCACCCCTTCAATTTTCTTTTTAGCTCTTTCTGCTATGGCCTCTGCACTTAGTGGAGGTACTGTTTTTAAGTCCACCACAGAGATAAAATAGGGGGCTCCACTTAAATCATCCGCATCTACTAGTCCAAAATCAGTAGAGAATCGAAAGAGTGTTTCGTGTTGTATGTTTTTAGTAGGGATAACGGTAAAGCTCTCCGTGGTTTCTTCTTGTGTTGTACTACCAGAAAAAAGTTCTTTTAGTGCCTCTTCCTGCTCTTTTAAACTAGCTAATATAATTTGGAGAGCTTTTCCATCTTGTGGCATATTTTCTGCTTGTCCACGAAGAATGGAGTTGCGTGTGTCGCGAATCTCATAAATCTCTTTGGCTATTAGTTCCGCCATTTTAGCTGTTGAGCCTGTTCGAAGCATCTCCTCCGTAAGGAAATCTCTAGCATCCACCTTTTTCTTCTTATCCAGGTTATGTTCAGCTTCCGTAGCAGTGGGTACAATCTCAGAGGTTTTATTGATAGAGAGGATGATGCCGTTTTTGGTTAATTCAAGAAGCGGAGCCACCGTTTTGTTTCTTACCTCTATTGTATAGATTTTGTTTGCATCGGGCACCCCTACACTAGTCAGCTCAATTGTGTTCAATGTCCAATGAACAGATGGTGTACCACTTACATCCTTTAGGCGGAGATAATGATTCGCATAGTTATATAAGTCGCCAGGTGTATAACTTGTCTTCGTGATATGGAGCGTCACCTTAATCGCTGTTTTGGGCAGGTAGTAGGTGGTGGTTCCGAGATTACTACCTGCGGTATATTTATCGACACGAGTTTGTGAAAATGCAGTTACACTTACTAGCAGTGCAAAGAGTATACTTAATTTTTTCATGGGAGACAATTTTATTCAAAAATGATAACGACAAAAATACATTTTTTTATTGAAATCGTCCTTTTATAAATGCTTATTTTAGCTCTATTTGACAGATAATTTTTTCCAAGCTGCTGGTAAATAAGCAATAATGTCTGAAGCAATGAGTGCCATCTGCGTTTTTTGAGACGTTACTAAATCACCCGATAAACCATGTACATAAACAGCAATCAAACAGCTTTTAAGTGGTGCATAACCCTGTGATAGAAGTCCTAAGAGAATACCGGTTAACACATCGCCACTACCTGCTGTTGCCATTCCTGGATTTCCTGTGGAGTTAAAAAAGAGATGCCCATTGGGTGCAACAACAGTGGTAAAGGCCCCTTTTAAAATAATATAGCTCTTATGTACTCTGCACCATCTTCTTGCTTTCTCAATACGCTCTTTTCGTGGTTGACTACTACCCAATAGACGATCTAGCTCTCCTTCGTGAGGTGTAAGAATTGAGCCGATGGGTAAGCGACAAATCATTTCTGGGTAACGAGCCAAGAGATTGATACCATCTGCATCTACAATAACAGGATGTTTACAATAGGTTAACTGTTCCTTGAGTGCTTCGAGACTATCATAATGTTGTCCTAAACCAGGACCAATAGCAATGGCTTGGAACTCCTCAGCTGGCGTAATACTACTATAATGTGTCTCACTCTTATTCGGTGGAAACAATAGCTTCTGGAACGCAAGACTGTGTGATAATCCGATTACACTTCGGGATGTGTAGGGTGAGTACTCCAACCCCCGAGCGCAAAGCAGCTTTAGCAGCGAGTAGTGCTGCACCCGCCATCCCGTATGAACCTGCGATAAGAAGTGCACTGCCAAAAGCACCTTTATGTGCAAAAGGAGCACGAGGCTTTATGCAGCAGGAAACGAGTTTGTTCGTGATGATGGTGTAGGGTGAAATTGAATAATTATGTGAATTTACATCAATTTCTTTGTTTAGGTATGTTAAATTACGAGCGGAGAAATCACCTCCAAAAAGGTTATTGTAGTTTTTCATAACAAATAGTCTTAAATATTGCAACAAAGCTAATAAATATCTATTAAAATCAGTACTTTTGTGACCAAAATATTCATAATTTACCCAAATGAGCGAAACAAAGGGACATCCAAAAGGTCTTTACCTGATCTTTGCAACAGGTACAGCAGAACGATTTAGCTATTATGGCATGCGAGCTATATTCATTTTATTTTTAATACATGCATTGCATTTTGATACAGAACTAGCTTCCTCTATCTACGGTAGTTATACTGGTCTAGTTTATCTAACGCCTTTGTTAGGTGGTTATGTAGCCGATAAATATTGGGGCACGCGCCGCTCTATCTTTATTGGTGCACTGCTAATGGCAATAGGACAGTTTTTTATGTTCTTAAGTGCGTCGGTATTAGATATGGTAACCATGTCTCATTTGCTGATGTATAGTGGACTAGCCTTTATCATTTTTGGAAATGGCTTTTTTAAACCCACCATCACCACATTAGTCGGACAGCTCTATGAGCCCGATGATAAACGATTAGATGCTGCTTATACCATCTTTTATACCGGCGTAAATGTTGGTGCATTCTTTGCGCCTCTTATGTGTGGTTATTTTGGAGAAACAGGCGACATACACGATTTTAAGTGGGGATTTCTAATTGCCGCCATCGGTATTTTATTGAGTATCCTTCTGTTTGAAACGCAAAAAAATAAATATCTTCACTCTCCCTCAGGAAAGCCAATTGGTATTGTTCCCGAGGCCAAACAAGCTAAAATGGATTTGCTCAAAGAGAATGAGGAACTCCTCTCTTCGCCAATGAATCGTAAGAAAGTTTTGGCTTTGTTGATTAGTGAAGTTGTTTTATTTGTTGCTTTTTATTTCCTGTTTGGTGGAGATATCGTAAGTGCAGGTATTTTTGCTACCAGTATTGCCATTCCTATCTTTATCTTGTTTGATGGCTCTTTAACAAAGATAGAGCGCGACCGTTTAATCGTTATCTTTATCATTGCATTTTTCGTGATCTTCTTTTGGGCAGCCTATGAACAAGCAGGAGCTTCACTCACCATTTTTGCCTCCGAGCAGACCGAACGTGGCTTTGACATAACTTGGTTGAGCATGCATGTTTTCTATCCATTGCAACATCTCTTTGGCGCTATCTCCGATGCACGTCTAACCGAACTCACCACAGCCGGTCCAGTAATCTGGGAGATGCCCTCCTCTTGGTTCCAGTCCTTTAATCCACTATTTGTAGTGGCGCTAGCTTTCATTATGCCAGCACTTTGGGAAACCTTAGGTAAACATGGAAAAGAACCTACCTCACCAACCAAACAAGCCCTAGGACTTCTACTACTCTCCTTAGGCTATTTAGTAATTGCTATAGGAGTAAAAGATTTAGAGCCCGGTGTTAAGTCGAGCATGATGTGGTTAACGGCACTTTACTTTATCCATACCATAGGAGAGATGGCACTTTCGCCCATTGGCCTATCTATGGTTACCAAATTAACCCCCGCTCGTTTTGCTTCTCTTATGATGGGTGTGTGGTATCTGTCCACTGCAACCGCTAATAAATTTGCTGGTGTGTTAAGTGGTCTGTATCCCGAGCATGGCGAGGTGAAACATTTTATAGGCTATGAGATTGCCAGTCTTTACGATTTCTTTATGCTATTTGTTGTAATGTCTGCACTCTCCGCGCTTATTTTGTTCCTTCTTTCTAAGAAGTTACAGCAGATGATGCATGGTGTAGAGTAAGAAAAATGTTAT
>JAQWAN010000089.1 GCA_028707655.1 Bacteroidaceae bacterium | reverse complement strand
TTTTTCCTACAAAAAGTAGATAGATATTCTCGATAGATTGTGTTGCTAAATAAGCACCTCCTAAGGCAATAAGTGTTACACCTAAGAAAGGAAGTAGATCGTGCGTTAACATCACCCACAAAGAGATAGGCAAGAGGCGTGCCACTAAGTGATGCCATACAAAAAGCCATGCCACATTTAAAGAGACATAGGCCAGTAGCATCATCTGCAAGCCATATTGTAACGTTAGAAACACCACCAGCAGCTGTAATAATCCAAGTGCTATGGTAGAATACATATATATTTCCGATTTACCACGACTAATAATCAAGTTAGAATAGAGGTTACAGATAGGCATTATTGCACCCCATATACAGTAAATCTGCATAATCTCCACACTAGGTAGCCACTTGTCAGAGACAGCAATCACAATTAATTCGCGCGACACAAAGCCCAGTCCAAGAATAGAGGGGAATGCAACAAAGGCCACAAAACGAATCATCTTTCGAAACACAAGACTCTGTCGCTGTGCATCTTCCGATACAGAAGCCAGAACAGGCTGAGAAACATTGTTCACCATATTCCAGACAAAAGAGTAGCCCATCATGATCCATTTAGACCCCTGACTAAAATAGCCCACCTCTCTTTTAGTATGCAGACGGCCCAATAAGATATTAAATAGATTTCCGTTGATGGTAGTAAAGATACCCGTTATCAAGAGCTTCACACTAAAGGGAAACATCTCCTTTAGTGGAGAAAAGTCGATGGTCAACGAAGGACGCCAAGTAGAATAGCGCCATCGCATTAAGGTACCAACCGACCCATGGATAACGGTTTGAATAATGATACTCCAATAGGCAAAGCCCATCCAAGCCAAAGTAACGCCCACTGAACTAGAGACCAATAGGGCTGTAATCTCTGCTTTTGCTTTTTCCTTAATCTTTAGGTTACGAATCAAGAAAGCATTATGTACCGTCGCTGTCGATCCAATAAGGAACCAAAGGAACAACACGCGAGCAATGGGAATCAACTCTTCGTTATGAAAAAAGCGAGCTATCAGTGGTGCAGAAAAGAAGAGTACCACATACAGCAAACAACCCATAGAGAGACTAAACCAGAAAACGGCATTATAGTCGTTATCCGTAATCTTTTTCTTATTAATTAACGCAATGGTAAAGCCACTATCTTGCAATAAAGCAGCCATAGCGGTAAAGATGGATAACATACCCACCATACCATAATCGCCAGGGGATAAGAGACGAGCCAATAGAATACCGAAAGCTAACCCCAACAATTGTTGTACACCATTGTTGATACCGCTCCAGAACAAGCCTGTTGCTGTTTTCTCTTTCAGCGATTCCACCGCCATACTATTCTTTCATTTTACGTAAAGAATCCCGCTCATCTACCAACTCATGATGCAATTCAATAGAGTTCCAGTTCACATTATGAGGAGTCATTCCAGCTTTTAATTCAACCGATGCAATCCCTTTATTACGATATGCCGTTAAAAAATCGGCAATCTCTTCGTTAGCAAAACCCTTAAAGAGTAACATCTCATCTAGAAAATGTAGATTATCTTTATTTTCAACAGGCGCTACAGGAGGTGGTAACAATCCTGTTACCACACCTATAGGCAATAAATACTGCTCCACGTTCACTTTTTTACAGGTCACTTTCAGTTGTTTACACAACGCTTTAATTTGCACTCCTTTTGGAGTAGAGAGATTGTAAAGATAGAGTTCACATGTATTCATATATCTTTTATTTTACTTCGCTACCCGGTTTAACAGCACGGTCAACCGTAACCACAGAAAGCGATCCATCCGCATTCTCAGCCGATAGGATCATCCCTTCGGATACAACGCCGCGCAATTTACGAGGAGCAAGATTAGCCATAAAACAAATTTGTTTTCCAATCAAGTCTTCTGGTTGATAATATTTAGCAATGCCCGAAACGATGGTGCGTTTGTCTAAACCATCTTCAATGGTAAACTGCAATAGCTTATCGGCCTTAGGCACTTTCTGACAATCTAAAACAGTACCAACACGAAGATCCATCTTCTCAAAATCGGTAAACTCAACCGTTGGACGAATGTCGTTAGCACGATAATTCTCCTCTTGATTTTTCTTTTTCGTATCTAACAGCTTTTGTACTTGTGCCTCAATCTGCTCATCTTCAATTTTCTCAAAGAGCAAAGCAGGTTTCTGAAGCTGTTGACCCGCCACTAATAAATTGGCATCGCCCAAGTTATTCCAATCAAAGCCATCCATATTTAGCATCTCGCGCAACTTCTCAGAGGTGAAGGGCAAGAAGGGTTCAAAAGCAATAGCCAAATTGGCAACTAGCTGTAGAGATAGATTTAAAATGGTAGCCACACGCTCCATGTCTGTCTTTGCCACTTTCCAAGGCTCTGTATCTGCTAAATATTTATTACCAATACGAGCTAATATCATCGCCTCTTTTTGTGCTTCTCTAAACTTAAATAGATTTAAGCTCTTCTCTATCTTCTCCTTAGCACTTGCTAACTCCTCTAAGAGATGTTTGTCGGCCTCCAATAGTTCGTTACAAGCAGGCACCTTTCCCGCAAAATATTTCTGCGTCAACACCAAAGATCGATTCACAAAATTACCAAACACAGCCACTAACTCATTGTTGTTGCGTGCCTGAAAATCTTTCCAAGTAAAGTCGTTATCCTTTGTTTCTGGTGCATTAGCCGTTAACACGTAACGTAACACATCCTGTTTTCCTGGAAAATCGGCCAAATATTCATGTAGCCAAACCGCCCAGTTACGAGAGGTAGAGATTTTATCTCCCTCCAAGTTCAAGAACTCATTACTAGGCACATTGTCGGGCAAGATATAGCTACCCTCCGCTTTTAACATTGCTGGGAACACAATACAATGGAACACAATATTATCTTTCCCAATAAAATGTACTAAACGAGTATCTTTGTCTTTCCACCATTTCTCCCATGTATCGGGCAATAGTTCTTTCGTATTGGAGATATAACCTAGGGGTGCATCAAACCAAACATACAACACCTTACCCTCAGCTCCCTCAACAGGGACAGGGATACCCCACGATAAATCGCGACTTACGGCACGTGGATGTAGTCCCATATCGAGCCAGCTCTTACACTGTCCATATACATTAGGACGCCATTCTTTGTGCTCCTCCAAAATCCATTTACGCAACCAAGCTTCGTGTTTATCTAAAGGTAGATACCAATGCTTGGTCTGGCGCATCACAGGTTTACTACCACTGACAGCACTCTTAGGGTTAATCAAATCGGTAGGCGACAAAGAGGTACCACAAGCTTCACATTGGTCGCCATAAGCGCCTTGTGCATGGCAGTGTGGACATTCACCAGTTATATAGCGATCGGCCAAAAAAGATTTGGTCTCTTCATCGTAATATTGTTCAGAGGTTTGCTCCACGAATTCTCCTTTTTCGTATAGTTTCTTAAAAAAAGAGGAAGCAAAATCATGATGCGTTTTCGAGGTAGTACGCGAATACACATCAAAGGATATGCCAAATTCCTTAAAAGAGTCTTTAATCAAGGTATGATATCTATCTACCACATCTTGCGGAGTGATGCCCTCTTTCTTGGCACGAATAGTAATAGGCACACCATGCTCATCCGATCCACCTATAAAAAGGACTTCCTCTTTTTTAAGACGAAGATAACGCACGTAAATATCGGCTGGGATATACACCCCAGCAAGATGCCCAATATGTACCGGGCCATTAGCGTAAGGCAATGCGGATGTAACAGTCGTTCTTTTAAATTTCTTTTCCATATATCAACTCTACTAATATTATTCTATAAATTTCTGTTTGCATGTACTTTAATGTTGCAAATATACTATATTTAATATATTTGCTCTACCTCCTTTTCGATTATTCCCAATAAAAAAGCGACGTTTTCTACCAAGAACAGAAATAAAACACGTTTCTATACCCTAAAAAAATAGAAAAGTACATAATAGCATAGGCACAAAAAAAAGGTCTACATGTAACATGTAGACCTTTTCGCTCTTCAAGTAGGACTTGAACCTACGACCCTCTGATTAACAGTCAGATGCTCTAACCAACTGAGCTATTGAAGAATAAACCAAAAATGCTCTTCGAGTAGGACTTGAACCTACGACCCTCTGATTAACAGTCAGATGCTCTAACCAACTGAGCTATCGAAGAATGTTTTTCTCAATTGCGATGCAAAAATACTAGGAATTATTGAATTATGCAATATCTTTGCAAGAAAAAATTTCTATATGGATAAAATAATTGGAATAGGCAACGCCTTGGTGGACGTATTAGCCGTTCTAAAAGATGAGGTTTTACTACAGAAGATGAACCTTCCCAAAGGAAGCATGCAGTTGATTGATGATGATAAACTCATGGAAATTAAAAAAGTATTTGCTCTAATTGACACCAGCGTCGCATCTGGCGGCTCAGCTGGAAATGCAATGATGGCACTCGGTCAATTACGTGCAGAACCAGGTTTTATTGGAAAGATAGGAACAGACCAATATGGTGCGTTCTTTCAACAAGCTTGTGTGGGCAACAGCGTTACCGCAGAGCTCTTAACGAGTAACGACCCTTCCGGCATCGCTTCTATCTTTATCACGCCCGATTGTGAACGCACCTTTGCTACCTGTTTAGGAGCAGCTGCTACACTTACTGCAACAGATATTACTCCTGCTCTCTTTGAGGGCTATAGCTACCTCTTCGTTGAGGGCTACTTGGTACAAAATCATGCTATGATAACCAAAGCCATAGAAACAGCTAAAGCGATGCAGCTGCAAGTTTGCCTCGACCTATCCAGTTATAATGTGATCGAAAACGACCTTGCATTTTTTAAAGAGCTCATCGATAATCATGTAGATATTGTCTTTGCCAATGAACTCGAAGCTACTGCCCTCACCGGATTACCACCTAGAGAAGCAGTAGACGAGATTGCCAAAAACTGTAGCATTGCTATTGTAAAACTTGGTGCAGAAGGATCAATCAATCGAAAAGGAACCGAGAAAATAGAAGTAGGCACCGAACAGGTCAGCCCTCTTATAGATACCACCGGAGCAGGCGATTATTATGCAGCTGGTTTTCTATATGGACTTACAAATCACTTCTCGCTACGTAAATGTGCACTTATCGGTGGCATCTTAGCGGCACAAGTCATTCAGGTAGCTGGAACAACTTTACCCCCATCTACTTGGTCAATTATTCGTGAGAGAATAGATTTTTTACTAGATTAGCTGTTTATTGAACTCAAAAAAGATGAATATATGAAAAGAAATTACATTAGAAACGGACTATTCTTCCTAGCATTCCTACTGTTAGGTAGCACGCTTTCCAGTTTTACGGGTAAAGATGGAGACGATCGCTCCTTCACGCTAAAGAAAAACATGAGAATCTTTAACTCTATTGTACGTGAGGTAGAAACCTTCTACGTAGACACTATGGATGTAGATAAATCTTTTCAAAGTGGTATTAATGCTTTTTTGATGCAATTAGATCCATACACCAATTACTTCTCGGAAGATAATATGGGCGATCTAAAATATATGACAACAGGTAAGTATGGCGGCATAGGCTCCATCGTTAGCTACCACAAAAAAGAGGAACGTGTAGTTATCAATGAACCGTATCCCGGATTACCAGCTGCTAAAGCGGGATTAAAGGCAGGTGACGTGATTATGAAAATCGACACCATAGACCTAAAAAACGTATCGGTATCCGATGTAAGCGAACAGCTAAAAGGAGAAGTAGGAACAAAACTAACACTGGTAATCAAACGTCCGGGCGAAAAAGAACTGCGCACCTTTTCTATCAAACGAGCTAGTATTAAAATCTCTCCCGTTCCCTATCATGGCTTTGTACGCGATAGTATTGGGTATATATCCCTCTCTGGCTTCACAAAAGATGCTGCAAAGATCTTAAAATTAGCCTTTGTTGAATTAAAACAAAAAGGTGCAAAATCCCTGATACTTGATTTACGTAACAATGGTGGCGGACTTATTAATGAAGCTATCGATATTGTGAACCTATTTGTGCCAAAAGGCAAGGAGATTGTGGCTACCAAAGGGAAAATTAAACAATGGGACCAAAAATACATCACCAATAATCACCCCATTGATACAACCATCCCTATCACCATACTTGTTAACAGCTCCACAGCATCTGCCTCAGAGATTGTTTCCGGCTCGCTACAAGACCTCGACAGAGCAGTTGTGGTAGGACGCCGCACCTATGGAAAAGGATTGGTACAGTCCACTCGCAGCCTACCCTACGGTGGCAGTCTTAAAGTGACCATTGCCAAATACTATATTCCAAGTGGTCGTTGCATTCAGGCAATCGATTATAAACACCGTAACAAGGATGGCAGTGTAGGACGTATACCCGATAGTTTAACTACTGTTTTTCATACCGCAAACGGACGAGAGGTAAGAGATGGAGGAGGTATTTTACCAGACACCTTAGTGCAGCAAGAACAGCTCCCCAACATTCTTTTCTATCTAGTAAGAGATAATCTTATTTTCGATTTTGCCACACAATACTGCATTGGCAGAGATAAGATTGCCCCTGTTGAGCAGTTTGAGGTAACCGATAGTATGTATCAACAGTTCAAGAAAACAGTAAAAAGTGCGGATTTCACCTACGACCGTCAGAGTGAGAAGATACTAACCCAGCTTAAAAAGGTCGCTAAATTTGAAGGCTATGAAAAGGGAGCTGCAAAAGAGTTCGCAGCACTGGAGAAAAAGCTAACACATAATTTAGACCACGACTTAGATTATTTCTCCAAAGACATTAAACGTCTAATAGCCACTGAGATTGTAAAACGTTACTACTATCAAGCAGGAAGTGCTATTGAATCGTTAAAACACGACAGCGATCTTGAAGTAGCAGTTGCTATTCTAAAAGATAGTACACTCTACCAACAGATGCTTGCCCCTACACATAAAACCATCCCTCTACAAGAGGACACAGAGGAGGAAGAGGAAGAGGAATAGGCAGAACCCAACATAAATAACCCCCAAAAAGTTAATACAACTTTTTGGGGGTTATTTATTTTAGAGAGTATATACATCTATACCCTTATGCAGGTAGCAAAAAGGCATCTATCTCTTGAGCCACTTTGCGTGCATCCGCCATGGCACGTACCACTAAAGAAGCACCATTAGCAGCATCACCCGCCATAAACACATTTGCAGGTAGTTCAACAGAAGGGTCTTTCAAGAAACCCATTGCCAATAAAACCAAATCGGCTTTTAATACTTCGCGGCGACCAGTTAAATGCATTTGTGGACGAGCCCCATTCTCGGCAGCTATCCATTCTACCTCTTCCACTTCAACACCAGCCACACAACCATTTTCGCCAATTAACTGCTTTGTGCATAGGTTCCAACGACGCACACAACCCTCTGCATGACTACTTGTTGTCTTCAACACGATAGGCCACTCGGGCCAGGGTGTTTTTGCATTTTTACCAACAGGTGGTTTAGGCATAATCTCAATCTGTGTAACACTAGCAGCCTTGTGGCGATTAGAGGTACCGATACAATCGCTACCGGTATCCCCACCACCAATCACCAAGACATGTTTATCCTTGGCAGAGATCAGCTCTTCGGGCGAGAATTCCGTACCCTCTAAGATACGATTCTGTTGACTCAATAGCTCTAGAGCAAAGTGTACCCCTTTTAGTTTTCTACCCGGCACATCCAACTCTCTTGGTTGTTCCGCTCCCGTACAAAAGCAGTAAGCATCAAATCCATCTGGCAGATGCTCTATATCTACAGCAGTATTCATCGCAAAAATGATACCCTCCTTCTCCAAGAGGTTCATCCGACGA
>JAQWAN010000088.1 GCA_028707655.1 Bacteroidaceae bacterium | reverse complement strand
GTATAACACAGAGGGGGCCGATTATTTTGTACGTAAGCATATCAACGCACTTTTAGCAAAAGACCATGCTATCGACACTATTATTTTGGGGTGTACACATTATCCCCTTTTGCTCGATAAGATAAGAAAATATGTGCCTAGTGGCATCCAAATTATTACACAGGGCGAATATGTGGCCACAAGTCTAGCCAATTATCTACACAGACATCCAGAGATGGAAGAGCGATGCAGCAAGGGAGGCAGTTGTCATTTCTTGACCACTGAATATGCAGATAAATTTGAAAAATCAGCTTCTCTATTCCTAGAAGGAGAACTAAAGGTAAGCCATACCTCTATAGAAGAGTTGTAAAGCTCAGCTCTCTTCAGCACTAACTACTTCCTTTCCCAGCTGGAAAAGGGATGGGTCAACAATTGGGAATTATAATATCGAGAATCGTGTGTCACCTCTTCGCCTATAAAAGCGGGAGAAATAAAGGGCTCCTGCTCCTCTTTTAACTCCACCTCCGCCATTATTAAGCCTTTATTAGCCCCTTCAAACTCATCCACCTCAAAGGTATGACTGCCTGAACGTACCAAGTAGCGGGTCTTATCAATCACCCCATCGTCGCACAAATTCAAGAGAGAGGTAGCCTCGTCTACCGAGATCTCTTTTTCCCATTCAAAACGACTTACCATGGAGTGATTAGAGGCTCCTTTAATGGTTATAAACCCCTTATCGCCATAGATACGTATACGCACAGTCTTTCCAGGCTGAATACATAAATAGCCCTGTACAATGCGATGATGCGTAAAAGCTTGTTCTTTAAACGACCCTTTTACTAAAAATTTACGTTCTATTTCTATGGCCATGATTCAGTGTTATATGCGATTATGAGTAAAGAAAAAAAACGACTTTCCTCGAAGGAGGAAGTCGTTTATTTGTTCATTTTGCTAAAGCTAAGGCCAAGATAATAACTATCCCCAAGAAAAATAGACTACCTACAAGGATGCGAATCAATCGCTTTGCATTCTGTTCCTCCTGTAAGCGTCGCTTAGCTATTTTTGATTTCCGACTTTTCTGCATAATTAATAATTTAAAGAGTTAGTCAAAATTACAAATAAATAGGAACAAAAACAATAAAAAAGATAAAAAGGATATCTTTTTACTCCTCATTTGAAAATTCCATCAAATAAGCCTTAATAAAACCATCAATTTTCCCATCCATCACACCATTCACGTCGGAGGATTGGTAGTTCGTTCGATGATCTTTTACACGGCGGTCGTCAAAAACATAGCTTCGAATCTGAGATCCCCATTCAATTTTCTTTTTATTGGCTTCCACCTTGGCTTGCTCCACCATACGTTTCTGAAGTTCCCTATCATAGAGTTCAGAGCGCAGTAGTCGCATCGCATTTTCGCGGTTGTCTAACTGCGAACGAGTTTCTGTGTTCTCAATTAAGATTTCATCGGCTATGCCTGTATCTGGGTCTACATAATTGTAGCGAATACGTACACCTGTTTCCACCTTATTCACATTCTGTCCACCAGCACCACCACAACGGAATAGATCCCAAGTGATATTAGCTGGGTTAATCTCCACCTGAATGGTTTCATCTACTAAAGGAGTAACAAAAACCGAAGCAAAAGAGGTCATTCGTTTTCCCTGTGCATTAAATGGAGAGACCCGCACCAAACGGTGTACTCCATTCTCACCTCGCAAATAACCATAGGCATAATCGCCCTCAACCTGCAACGTTACACTCTTTATACCCGCTTCATCGCCATCTTGAATGTTGGAGATAGAATATTTGTAATGATTCGATTCAATCCAGCGTATATACATACGCATCAACATAGAGGCCCAATCTTGGCTCTCGGTACCACCAGCTCCAGAGTTGATTTTTAGTACACAGCTCATCTGGTCTGCCTCTTGGCGTAACATATTTTTAAGCTCTAGGTTCTCTAACGTTTCGTACGCTTTTGCATACGCTGCATCCACCTCCTCTTCTGTAACCAGTTGCTCTTTATAAAAGTCGAAAGAGAGTGTTAGCTCATCTACCAATAGGGATAACTCTTTATGCCCCTCTATCCATTTTTGAAGCGATTTAATCTTACGCATCTGTGCTTCAGCAGCTTTGTTGTTGTCCCAAAAGCCGGGTGCTTGCGTACGAAGCATCTCCTCTTCTACCTCAATAACTTTTCGGTCGATGTCAAAGATACCTCCTCAGCGCATCCGTGCGCTCTTTCACATTTTTAAGTTGTTCAATTGTAATCATATTTTTTTATCTATTTGCTGGCAAAGGTAACAAAAGGAATAGGATATAAAAATAGATTTGCAGCAATAAATAAAAGATAATGGGTACTCTTATTTTTCGTGGTAGTCACGACTACCAATACGGTTCACCGTGACTACCAATGTGGTTCACCGTGACTACCAATGTGGTTCACCGCGACTACCCGATTAGTGCACAGCAGCAATGTAGTGTATCTACCGAAGCAATCCAGCCATGTAATAGCAGTGTACAATCCTACAGCTACAACGAAAAACAGCGTATCACAACAAAGGAGAAGAGGACATTTCCAACAGAACCAGCAAAGCGGGTCCTGTCTTTTCACAAAAAAAGGATGCAGTAACTGCACCCTTTTTATATAGCCTAGTAGATAGACTATCCTTTATACATCTCGTCAATAAGTTGTTCGTAATTTGCAAAAACAACCGATCGTTTAATCTTCATGGTATTGGTAAGCTCTCCTTTTTCCAAGCTAAAAGGCTCAGGTAAAAGTCGGAAACGTTTAATTTTCTCGTAATTCGCAAGGTTAGCTTGCTGTGCATTTATCTTTTTCTCAAAATATTGATAAATAGCTGGAGCCTTTAACAACTCCTCCATGGAGCTATATGTTAGGTTCAACTTCTCGGCATAAGCTATCAACGATTTATAATCGGGTACAATTAGAGCAGAAACAAACTTACGTTGATCTGCCACCACTAAAATCTGGTCAATCATACGCTCGGTTATCAACTGCGTTTCTAATGCCTGAGGTGCAATATATTTGCCATTAGAGGTTTTGTACAGGTCTTTTATACGTTCCCGTAGATAGACCTCAGTACCCTTTAAATAACCAGTATCCCCGGTATGAAACCACCCCTCCTTATCAATCGACTTGGCATTCTCTTCGGGACGTTTATAATACCCCTTTGTCATGGTTTTTCCACGCAACAATATCTCATCGTCTTTACCTATCTTAATCTCTACATTGGGCATTAGCTGACCAACAGACCCTATGGTATACCCTCTTTTAGAGGTACAAGAAACAGTGGCTGTAGACTCGGTTAATCCATAACCCACCAACATATCGATACCTACGGCATGCACAAATTCGCATACTTTATCTGGCACAGCAGCACCAGCGGTAGGAAACAGATTACCACGCTCTACACCAAGGGTTTTCTTGAGTAGTTGAATGGCCGTTCGATCAAAAAAAGCATATTTCAAACGTAACCACAACGAAGGTTTCTTGCCAACACGCAAATGGTCTACATTATAGGCCTTACCGGTAGAGATGGCAGTGGTCATCAACCATTTTAAGAAGGGAGAAGAGGATGCAATTTTATCTTGCACACCATCGTAAACCTTTTCCCAGAAACGAGGCACACTACACATCACGGTAGGTCGCACCTCACGGATTGTTTTTTGAATATCAGTAGGACGAAGATTGATATAAATCTGTACACCTACATGTATACATAGATACACCCAAGCACGTTCAAAGATGTGTGTCATGGGTAAGAAAGACATAGAGATATCTTTGTCGGTAAAGTTTTCTAATCGCTCATCGTGATTGATAAAAGCTTGATAGTAGGCTTCATGTGTCAGCGTCACTCCTTTTGGTTCACCAGTTGTACCCGAAGTATAGAGTATATTTGCTAAATCGTCCAAGCTAGCATCTTCCGTACGCTGGTCAACAATAGCTTGATGCTTTTTTTTCTCTCCCAATTTTAGGAAGTCCTCAAAATAGATAGACGATTTATCTGCAGGGTTAAGTTGAACCGTTCGGTCAAAAACAATAATTTGTTTCAGTGTAGAGGAATCGGCTATAATAGAGTAGGCAGTATCATACTGAAATTGTTCTCCTACAAAAAGCAAGCGTATCCCCGCATCCGTAACAATATAATCGGTCTGAGAAGGAGAACTAGTGGCATACAAAGGCACAGTAACCGCTCTATTAGCGAAAGCACCAAAGTCCAAAAATATACCCTCAGGTTTGTTTTGTGAAAACAAACCAATGTTTTCTTGTACAGAGACTCCTAATTCAACCAATGCGTTGGCAACTAAGTTACTGGTCTCAGAAAACTTATTCCATGAAATTGGTATCCATCTACCAGTTTCATAATTTCTGTAGTGTAATGCAGGAGAATCGCCATATTTTTTGGCTCTTTCATGCACTAATACAGCTAAATGATAATAGGTCATAACCTCATATTTTAGCGTTAATTCGCTTCAAAGTTACCATTATTTTTTTGAAAAGGGTAGTTTAAAGTTACATTTCTAGATCTATTGAAATCGATTCGAAAGAAAAGCATGCATAAAAGCAGCAAAAAGAAATCGTGCAATATGCCATTAGAAGTAATAACTAATTGTGCTTCATTACTGTATCCACTGCTCTGGGTCGAGCTTTTTAATCCCCTTTCGCAATTGGAAATTCAAGATTGGTTGTCCGCCGTTATTATAAATCTTGCCAATATTTTGTTTGGTTTCAACTTTCCTACCCTTCTTAACAGAGACAGAGGAGAGATTAGAATAGACCGAGATATACTCCCCATGACGAATCAACACCACATATCTGCCAGCATATTTAAACACAGCAGATACTTCGCCATTAAAAATGGCACGTGCATAAGCACCTGGCCCTCCTTGAATATCGATTCCCTTGTTGTCTAAGCTAACATTGCGCAATCCCTCTACCCGATAGATACCAAAATGTCCCACAATAAGAGAGGGGCCTGTTATTGGATAGGGTAATTTCCCTTTGTTCTTGACAAACACAGAGGATAGCTGTTGGTCTTTTTTCGTTAGTAGTGGCGCACCTCCGCTAGTTGGCTTCTTTTTCGTAGTTGTAGAAGAGGATTTCGCTACATTTTTCTGCTCTTTTTGCGCTCTTTCTGTACTCTTTTTTACTTCCAATTCAATAAGTCGGTCAATCTCTTTATTGATATGCGCTGCGGTGCGTTTATGCTTTTCGAGGTTCTTTTTAATATCCTTCTGCTTTTTCTGTAGCTGACTGATATATTTTTTCTTTTTATCATTCTCTTTCTGCAACTTGCTTTTCTCCTGCTTATATTCTGCAAGTAGACTTTTTTTAGACGCAGAGATCTGCTGCAACTCCTTCTTCTTCTTGGTCACTTGGAGCTGTTTCTCCTTAATCTCTTCGCCCTGTTTACGTTGGAAATCGCCAAATTGTTGCATATAGCGCATCCTACGATAGACCTGCGCTAACGATTGGGCAGAGAAGATAAAGAGCATCTTTTCTTGTATAGAACGGTTCTTATAGAGGTAGCGCAAAGAGGTGGTGTATCTTTTTTTACACAACCGCAAATCGCGTTTTAACAGGGTGAGTCTATATTGGTTGTCTTTCCACTCTCGGTCCACCACGCGTAGGTCGCGCTGCATCTTTCGGATGTAGGTGGCACGCTGTTTTATTTGACTATTGAGCAGTTTTAAGGTGGTGAATTGGCTATTCACATTTTTCTTGGTAGAACGAAGAAGCTTCTCCGAACTCTTTATGCGTTGCTGTATCTCGGAACGTTGTTGCTCCAGTTTTTTGATTTTTGTATTGGATTGTGCCCAAGAAAAGGAGAGGATGCAACAAGCAACTACTAAAAATGCAATTCTTTTCATAGGCCCAACATTTTACGCAGGAAACCAACACTCTTTATCTGCTCATAACTAGAGGAGAGATGGGTAGAGTTATATTCCCGTTGTTTAAAATTTAGGCGAGAAAAGGAGAGCTGGCAAAAGAAGGGGCGTTTCTCATGCAGAATAGAGATACTCATTTCTGTAGAGACACGTTCATTGCGTTTACCTTGAATGTCGGCATATTTCCACAGCAGTGCTGCGCTCCCATTGCTTTGTATGGCTACCTTTTTTAAAGAGAAAGCTAAATTATCGACATAGAACCGATAGTTTGAATCGGCATAACTCAGCAAAAGAAGGGAATCGGTAGAGGAGACCTGTTTCTGCAGATCTCTAGGACGTAGAGAGGTGGTAGGCACATAAATGGTGTTGAGTAATAAGGCCTGTAATTGATAAAAATCGACCTTTGTTCGTAGAAGGTCGGATAGAGTGACGAATGAATCGTTCACATATCTCTTGTGTATCCGGTCTACTAAAAGTAAACTATCGGGTGTTAGCTCTAAACGAGCTAGTTCAATACCTAAGATAGGTGCAAAAGAAAATTGTATCTGTTTGTTTTTGATAATCTTAAAGGTTCCTCTTCCCGAGAAATCTTTATCTCCTATCTGAACAGCGATCTTCATTTTTGCTGAGAATTGGTTGTAGTTTGGCAAAACAAGTAGTTCTTTCAGGTCCTTCTTATGCGTCTTAAAAATACGCAAATCGGCATTCTCTGCTTGTCTGCTTGTTTTACAAGCAGTAACGAACAAAATACAAATACAGCAACAAATGAATCGTTTTATCATGGGAAAATATAGGTTTTCTTATTAACTTTCTGTTTTAACTGGGAGGAGCCACCGCCTAACTGAAGTGCTTTTTCCCAATAGTCAAGCGCCTCTTTTTTAAGATTATTCATAAAATAGATATCGCCACAGTGCTCCACAATAGAGCCCTCTTTGTCTCCACCATTTGTCATGGCTTGGTCAATATAGACTTTAGCTTCTGCCCATCTTTTTTTCTCAAATAAAATCCAAGCATAGGTATCTAGATAGGTGTTATTTTTAGGTTCCGCCTGAATGGTTTTATAACTCATCTCCTCTGCCTTATCTAGATTCTTACGCTGTAAAGATAAGTAATAAGCGTAATTATTCAAAGTCATAATCTTATCAGGGTCATATTTTAAGGCGGTGTCATAAGCGGTACACATCTTATTGAACAGCTCTTTTTCATGATATAAATCGCCCAATAAGCTATAGAGATCTGCCAACGCATCACTGCTTGTATCCTTTCCAAACTCTACTTTAGTGGCCTTTTCTAAAATGGCCAGTGCCTGGTCGTATTCCTTGAGTAGATAATAACCTACACCTTGATAATAATAGAACTGAAATTTACCGGGTAGATAGAGCAGTGCATCTTGACAAACACCTACTACTGTTTTGTAATCTTTCTGGGTGAGTGCATTGGATAATAACTGCAAACGAGCAGGCATATTTTCGGGGTCAACCGCTATTAACTGCTGTACCACGGGTATAGATTGCTCATTCATCTTTTTAGAGAGTAAATATTGAATATAGAGCATCAACATATTGGCATCTTTCTTGTTCAGCTCCACAGATTGCTGAAAGAGCGATACCACTTTTGTGCTGTCTTTGTCGGTCTGTTCACTGAGCACAATTGCTTCGCGTAGAAGATTCACTTTATCGTCGGAGGTAACACCTTCATTACCAATCACTGCCATGCGCATACTATCTTTGCGACTTGATTGATTTGTATTTTCGTAGTAATGTAGCAGCATCAATTCGGCGGCAGGCATGCGAGGCTCTAGCTCCATGGCCTTATCGATCATTGCTTTTGCCTGTTTGTTCTCGCCAACGGATAAGTATAAATTGCCTAAAAAGGCCCAATAACGCTCATCAGTAGGATATTCTTGGGTCAACTGTTTTAACTCTTCTATCGCCTTGTCCTTCTTTCCCATGGCATAGTAGACCT
>JAQWAN010000087.1 GCA_028707655.1 Bacteroidaceae bacterium | reverse complement strand
GTTGCATCTTTTTTAAGAATAGCTGTGTGGAGTCAATAACCCCCACTACCTCCTGTTTCGTTACACTATTTCCCTCTTCAATATTTAAGTCAACCACTCTACCCGTAACCTCTGCAGATACAGTAATCTCTGTCGTTTCAAACTGTCCTGTGGCAAAGAAATCATCTTCTCCACGCTTACACCCTAATAACATTGGTATTAGTAGTAGCAACACACTTACTTTTTTCATTTTATTGTTCATTTACGGTATTTCTTAAAGCATACATATACGTTAATAGTGAAATCTCATGTTCCATTTGTTGCAGATGGGCCTGCTCCTCGGCTGTAACCTCTCGGAGTAGATCGTGCACCATAACAACACCATTGGCTAATTTCTGTTCAGCTGTTTTGCGAATGGAAGTTCTAAGCTGAATAATCTGCTGGTCGGTTTGTAATAAAGCTTTCATCTTATCCGCCTCCGCTTGTTGTTGAGTAACCTGTAAAGAGGTAGAAAATAAGAATTGGTTTCTTTCATTATGAATCATTGCCTGCTCATTCTTTAGTATCTTCAGCTTATTGTGGTGGGTGTAAAACGAGGTAATATTCCATTTCAGCTTAACACCAACTTGAAAATTAAAGTTCAACTCTTTATGCAGCATATTTGCAAATAGATCGTATCCAGGATAGCCATAAAAACCGGTAGCAAAAGCATCAATACGGGGTAATAGAGTCGTTTTTAATTTCTTTTTCTGCGCATCGAGAGCAGCAGCACGCAAGGTAAACAGGTCTAGTTCAGGACGCTTAACAACCAGAGAGGTTAGGGTTGGTAAAATGGGCTTCACCAATTGGTTGGTGGGCAACAACTCCCTACCAATAAAGGTAGATAGCATTTTCCGATAGGCTTTCTCCGCCGACTCTATTTGAACCAGTTGTTGCTCATTCAACAACAACTGCACCAATAGCGCATCTTGATCACTCTGCAGCAACACCCCCTCTTTTACACGTGATTTTAATAAATCCACATTACGCTCCAATAGATGATGCGTTATTTTGTTTTGTTTAGCCCGCTTCTGTAGTAATAAAACACCGAAAAAGAGTTCATTTACCCGCTTGCGAACAGCATATAAATCGACTACAACCCCAGCTGTTCTAACTTGACCTGTAGCTTTGGCTATCTGTTTTTCTGCATGCGACACACCTCCATCAAAAAGAGGTTGGTTCAGCGATAGCGCAGCTTTATACTGCGTTTTACTTAAACCCTCTATCGTTAAGCCCTGTTGTTCATAGGCTGCTTTCATCACAGGAGGTAAGTTGGAAACTTCCGATTGATTGGTTACTTGTGCAGAGACAACGAGTTGTGGATAATACATTTTCCTTGCATTAGAAACGGAATAGGCGGTTGTCTTTTCTATTAAACCAAACTGTTTGATTAGTGGATAGTTTTCTTGTGCTAACTCCTGACATTGCTCTAAGGTTATTTGAGCATACATCGGTGTAAGCAGCAAGAACAGGTATAATAATCCAATTGTTCTCCTCATCTTATTTTGTTTTTGGTGTTAAACGGTTCATTAGGATACACACATTTTCTTCTTTTCTGGAAAGTAAAAACGTATCCATATCTTCAAATTCTTGCATGGCTATTGGTTCTAAAACGGGCAAAGCAATAAACACAAAGGCATTCAAAGAAATAATATCGATGAGTAGATTTGTTAAGCTAATGGAGTATATCTCTCCCTTTGCAATGGCGTTTTTTAAATCTTGCTCCACACTATAACGAATAGGGCCAAGCATCGACTGTAATCGCTCTTTCATTAAATCGTGTCGTTCAGGACGCGATATTAACTCATTAATAACAAAACGAGGCAGGTCGGGATTATCTCGCAAAAAATCAAAATGAAGACGTATCCCCACCTCTATGCGCTTTAATAAGCATAAAGAGTGATTCGAAAAAGCAGTGACAAAATTAGTTCCAAGAATCGTAAACTTGGATTCAAAGACTTTACTAAATAAATTATCCTTTGTACGAAAATAATAATGCAGCATGGCATGGGTTACACCCGCCTTTGCTGCAATACTAGTAGTTTTGGCGCCACCAAACCCTTTTTGCATAAACTCCGCTTCTGCTGCTTGTAGAATGGCTTTTTCCTTATCTTTTTCCATTTATCCCTATTTATTTCTTACTATTTATAATACTAACTAAACTGTTTAACAGACTTGTTAGTGCAAAAATAGACAAAAAAATTAGAACAGCAAAGCTCTAGTGTTAAACAAAACTAATTTACCAGAGGTAGCTTAACTAGGAGGTAACAAAAATATAGCCTAATGAATCGACAACACGTCTCACTTCTTGTGGAGAAACAGCACCTTCAATAACCACGGTGCCCTGCTCTAAAGAGACATGAACGCTATCTACCCCCTCTAATTGGCGAAGGTGATTTTCAAGATTTCCGCTACAATGATGACAGGTCATACCTTTAACATGATATGTCTTTCCGTTTGTTTCTTCCATAATAGTTGCTTTTGAAGTAGAAGATGAAATTGCTTTTAGTATAAAAACACGAAGTAACAATATAAATAAGAGAATACTAGATGCTAATTTCCACCAGACCATGCCATGCTCCATAGAAGGAGCCTGTAAAACAGAAGAGAACCAAGAAGCAGGTAAAAATGCATCAATAAAGAGTCCCCAACCAATGGCACTTATAACAATGGTTGCAAGATAGATGGCCAGTGTTTTCTTGCCCAAGACCTTACCGATAACCAAGATAGAGGCAATGTTGGTAGCAGGACCTGCCATTAGCAACACCAATGCGGAACCAGGAGAAATGCCCTTTAACATCAAAGAGGCAGCAATAGGGATAGACCCAGTGGCACAGATATACATCGGGATGGATAAGCATAAAATGAGTAACATATTCAGCATAGGGATAGAACTGAACTGTGCAAAAAAACCATCGGGTACAAAAACGGTAATACACCCAGCTACTACCAATCCAAGGATTAACCATTTGGCGATATCTTCTACTAGTTCGCCAAACCCATATTTAAAAGCAATGGACAATCGTTGTACAGAAGAAAGAGAGGTGGTAGAGCAACTATCCTCTGGATGCGAAGCAATCGGTTCCGATTTCTCCAATCGGTTGACTAACGTCCCGCCCAATAGTCCAGTAACAAAAGCGATAACTGGACGAATGATGGCAAAAGGTAATCCAAGCAGGGAGTAAGTAGCCATAATGGAATCTACTCCCGTTTGTGGCGTTGCCGTTAGAAAAGAGATGGTAGCTCCTTTTGATGCTCCCTCTTTATGCAAAGACATAGCCGTAGGTATCACACCACAGGAGCATAAAGGAAGAGGCACGCCAAACAGTGCCGATAAAAAGACCGATTTAAAAGAGGGTTTAGAGAGGTGCTGACTGTATATTTTTTTAGGCACGTACACGTGCATCAATCCAGCTATTAGGAAGCCCAATAATAGATATGGGGCCATCTCATTAAAGAGATAAAAAAAAGCATATATATATTCCATTTTATAGGTAGTTTATTGATTGGGGGACAAATTACCACAAAAATAAAATAGCAGCAAAATAATGCTGCTATAGGCTATTTTTTTTATGT
The DNA here is from genome assembly GCA_028707655.1 of Bacteroidaceae bacterium. GTDB lineage: Bacteria > Bacteroidota > Bacteroidia > Bacteroidales > Bacteroidaceae > JAQWAN01. The sequence goes on along the minus strand of JAQWAN010000087.1, from coordinate 4,302 downwards.
ATTATTATCATGCCTAAATAAAAAAAAGAGGTTCAACTGGATAACAGCAGTTGCACCTCTTTTATATTATTTGTTGTGAACCTTACGGTACCAAAACTTTTTGAGTATAGGTTATACTACCCGTCTGCATCTTAACAATGTACAAACCGGAATGCATCTTTATTTGATCTATAGAATTAACCAAACGAGTTGCTACCAAACGGCCTAACATATCGTATATATGAATATCGCTTGGCGTTGAGAAATTTTCAAAGTGAATTTCTCCATACGCAGCATATACAGAACCTTTGCTATCCATCTGCTCTATGCCATCTGCATTTAACCCTATTTTATTATCTAACCAATCTATTCGTTGGCGGATATACTCTTTTACAAAATCCACCTCACCAGCATAAGAACCAGCAATTCTAGGATTTTGATGCACATACTGATTTAGAATTGGCCAACGTAAAAAGTTTAAATGAGCCGAATTAGTAATCTTAGCGGAATAATCCTCTACAACCTCCAACAATTCGTCTGCAGTAACACCATCATGATAACGTGCACGGGTCCAAATTCGCTCTAGGTCATTCTGCGCATTATCATCCGATAGAATACGTTTAACGAAGTTTCTCATGTTATTAACGGCCGATCCCTTGGTTAAACAAATATAATCACTTAAGTTGTTGATTGGAAAAGTACGATTATCGTTCTCAAAAGCCAAATCGAAATCCCAAGCTGGACCAGTAAAGAACTTATCACTCTCTCTGTCTTTATACATATAGACACTCCAATAGGTGTCGGTATTACCGGTTAATTCCCCAATAATAAAATGTTTCAAGAAACTATCTATATCTAACAGACTCCGATAACCCGTTGATGGATTGGTATATTGATAGGAGAAAACGGCTGCTTCTAGTTGATTAAAATAGTTTTTTATATAGCTACTCTGCTCATATTTAATATCATCGTCATCGGGCGATTTAATGGTGACAGGCATTCCTCTACTAGAGGTAAACCAAGAGTTTCCTCTATCGGCATAGGCATCTATCTCAATTAGATACCCACCGGAGAGCTGAGGTAGAGCTATATCCTTCTTTTTCATCTCCACCACATCTACTCTACCTGGTCTAACATCAATCTGGTCGCATAGTTGATAACAACCCTTGTACTCGCCATTGAGGAACACATCCACAGGTTTGCCAGCAGGCGTATATGCCATACCAAAACGTTTACTGATTTCAAATGCTAATAGATTTCTCATGAGTGTTTTATCACCATAGTTATTTATTAGCGTCCATTTCTTTGCTTTAGCAGGAAAATCTAAGAGTTGTGTCGATTTCTCTAATTTCAGTTTATAGGGTTTCTTAGGAAGACCCCAGCTATAATTTCCGCGACCTTTAATCTCCGTAACGGAGGTAAATATCTGACTACCGCCATCCGAAATAAAAGAAACAAATCCCTCTAAGTAGTACTCTTTTGAGGTCACATCCGTTGCATCGGCTGTGTGGATAGAAACAACGGGTAGATCGGCTACTAACGGATAATGGCTGTCGTCTCCAACAGAAGCATATCCAAAGAACTTTAATTCTGCTATATTACAACGCGCATCATTAGGTCCTACATAGCGAACATAGCGAAACCCTTTACTACAATCGATAGTGGCTTCTGTCATTGTATTTGCTCTTGGCGCTACATCTATAATATGCAAGGGAACAGCATCCAAAAAATCGGAACGATTTGAACCCTCTATAACACCAAGAAGAAGTCGATACTCATGTGCTATGCGGGGAGAAAAAGCCACTTTGGTTATGATATGTGGACTCCCTAGATCAAGTCCAACCCAAGTATAGGTACGTTCATAAGAGGCAAAAAAGGTGGAATAATCTCCGTCAAAAGCATGAGATGCTACATTTAAGCCACTACCATAATTATGAGGAGTGGAGCTGATGGGCGTTCCTCCCAACAAATTTTGGGCAGCTAAACCACTATAAAAAACAAAAATAAACAAGAAAAGGTGTAATGTGCGTTTCATCAGGTCTAAGTATTAATTTTTATTATTGAGTGCAAATATACGATTATTTTTTCAGGACAAAAAGGTAATAAAACGAAGTACAGCACTACTTTATGCTACAACTGTGTGTCAATCGCTAACAAAATAAAAAAAAGAAAGATATATAAAGAACAAATAGACATAAAATCCTCCAAAACATTAAAACATGTTATATAACATACTAAATAGAGCGTTCTATTTGGAGATATGTCCAAAACCCGTATCTTTGTACTGTGTTTTTCATAGTATTAGATTTAAGGTTAACAAAGGTTGGAGCAAGGCGTTGCTCCTTTTTTTTTGCCCAAATTTTAGGGCAGCTCTCTCCCCACTCCTACAAAAACAGTTTTTGATCTATACAAAAATCCCCCTATAAGGTTTTTACACCATACAGGGGGATTTTTAGAACATACAAATGTATTAATAATTTGTCTTCATGGGTTCAAAATAAGACTGAGGATGCAAACAAGCTGGACAAACTTTTGGAGCTGTTGTTCCTTCAAAGATAAAACCACAGTTTCTACATTGCCAAACAATAGGTTCAGGCTTAGCAAAAACAGTATCCTTTTCTATATTATTTACCATAGCCTGATAGCGCTCTTCGTGTGCTTTTTCTGCAATAGATATATTTCTATACATTGCTGCAACAGCAGGAAAGCCCTCCTTATCTGCAATATCTGCAAATGCAGGATATAACTCAGACCACTCCTCGTGTTCACCACCAGCAGCAGCTTTCAAATTCTCAAGCGTTGTAGCAATAGTACCTGCAGGATAAGAGGCTGTAATCTCTACCATTCCACCCTCTAGAAATTTAAACATACGTTTAGCATGTTCTTTTTCTTGATCGGCTGTTTCCATAAAAATAGCTGATACTTGCTCATAACCCTCTTTTTTTGCTGCACTTGCAAAATAAGTATAACGCATTCTAGCTTGTGACTCACCAGCAAAAGAAGTTAATAAATTCTTTTCCGTTTCTGTTCCTTTAATACTCTTCATGAGATCTATCTATTAAAATTAATACTAAACAAGGATGTAAATTTACTTATTATAATTGAAATAAGTTATGAAATGTTCATTTTATTTTGCTATATCTTTTAATAATTCATCCACAGCAGCTTTTAATTGAGCATCAAAACCTTGGCTAATAGCGTTGTTTTCATTGACTACTTTAACATCTGGCTCTAGTTGTTTGTTCTCTAGGTAACTACCATCGGGCAAACGATAGCCTACAACAGGGATACCAAAATAGAGTGAACGGTCTTGTAGCGTAATCCAATTTACACTAGTCATTGTTCCTGGAACAGGCATTCCCACTAGTTTGCCTAATCCACAATGTTTATACACCCAAGGGGTGCCATGTGCATTCGAATAGTTCGCCTCACATTGTAGCATAATAGAGGGCTTGTTCCAACGTCTACTTGGCATATCACAAGCTTCTTTACCACGTACCACCTGTGTGAAATATTTATTACCACTGAACAACACCTCAATATCTTCGTGTAAACGACCACCACCATTGAAACGCGTATCAATAACAATACCTTCGCATTTATTATATTTACCCAAGATATCTGCATAGATAGTACGGAAACTAGCATCACTCATGGAGGCAATATGTACATATCCTAATCGACCATTCGACCATTTTTCTACATCAGCTGCACGTTGTTTTACCCAACGTTTATAAAGAAGTGCACTCAATTTATATTTCGACATCGCTTTCACTACCTCATCCCAACGTTGACCTGTAGATGGATTCAATATAGAAAGTAAGACTTTTTTATTTGTTTTATCTGCAAGTAAAGGATAATAATCCATTCCTTTTTCAATAGTGATACCATCTATTTTTTCTATGATATCTCCCTTTTTTACCTTTGTTGTAGCGGTATCAAACGGACCTTTTTCAATAATTTCGTCTATTAACAAGCCTTTTTTAGCATAGTCCCAGTTAAATAGAAGACCAAGACTAGCGGTAGAATGACCCTTTAAAGAGGGGCGATAACCACTACCCGTATGCGAAACATTTAACTCTCCTAATAATTCGCTTAACAAGTCAGAGAAATCATAATTGTTTCCGATATAGGGCAAGAATTTGCGGTAAGCAGTTGTCATCTTTTTCCAATCTACACCATGCATATTCTTATTATAAAAGCGTTTGCTTTCTTGAAGACAAACTTCATTGAACATATACTCCCGCTCTTTTGCTCCATCCATTGTTAACGTAGATTTAAAAGAGATAGGTTTAACTGTACCAGAAGACAAGGTTATTTTCT
>JAQWAN010000086.1 GCA_028707655.1 Bacteroidaceae bacterium | reverse complement strand
TATTTTGATCCGCTCTTAGAGATGCTAGCAAAAGCAACGGAAGAACATTTTATGCGAGCAGAACATACGGCAATATGGAGAGTGGCCGAGACACCTAAAGCGGCTATTGAACTACTCTACACAACAGCAGAGTGGGATGTGAATTTACGTAAATTTGCAGCTATATGAGAATAAATGAGCAGACATATGATACAATAACCTCGATTCAAAAAGAGGTGCCCTATGCAAAAGTGGATTCGTTAATTACTACTAAAATAAGTCCCACTAATTCCTCCTTTCATGAGCAACTTATTCCCTATCAACCCGCTTATGATTCTTTGGTAAGTGCTATGGTATTATATGCCTTGTTTATTGTGGTTATTGCCCTAACCAAGGGAAAAGACCTAGTTATTGATGCCGTTCGTTCTATCTTCTCCACCAAAGAAAGAGCTAATTTCTCCTCCTCTCGCTTACGATGGATCGATTATCTATTGTTCTTTTTTACCTATTCCTTAATCACCCTATTTCTGTTTTCATATGCCATAGAAAAACTACCTGAACTAGTTACTCTACACAAAAGCTACACGCTTATTGGCATTTTCTTTTTGATAGGATTATTGCATCATCTCATTAAATATGTTAGTTATTCTCTTTTTCATTGGGTGTTTTTTAAAAAGGAACGCGCTAACTTATTTTTTAAATCGTATAATACACTTCTCTTTCTTAGTGGATTAGCTCTTTTTCCACTTGTTATGGCAACCATCTATTTTCATATTTCAGCTATCTTAATGGTACAAACTGTCATTATTATATGGGTATTTGTTAAATTAATGCTATTTTATCGATGGTTTTCACTTTTTTTTAGAAAAATCGATGGTCATCTCTTTTTATTTGTCTACTTTTGTGCCTTTGAATTAGGTATGATTATTATTTTTATTCATGTCCTAAACAAAACGAACTGCTTATTACTAACTTATTCATAAGAAATTGGAAACAAAAAAGGTACTTATTTCACAACCTAAACCATCTTCGGAGAAATCTCCCTATTACAGTCTTGCTGAGAAATATCACTTTGAATTAAACTTTCACCCTTTTATTCGAGTAGAAAGGCTTTCAGCAAAAGAGTTTAGATCACAAAAAATTTCTATTTTGAATTATACGGCTATTGTATTTACATCACGCCATGCAATAGACCATTTTTTCAATTTGTGTACTGATCTACGTATAGCAATTCCTGATACAATGAAATATTTTTGTATTACTGAAACAGTAGCTCTGTACATACAGAAATATGTTCAATATAGAAAACGTAAAATATTTTTTGGACATACAGGCAAGATAAACGACCTTATTCCTACTATTGTTAAACATCATTCAGAGCGTTTCTTTGTTCCTATCTCTGAGGTGCATACCGATGAACTAAAACATCTTCTTGAGGAAAACAATATCAATCACCAAGAGGGCGTTATGTATCGCACAATAAGTAATACCATGTCTGAAGAGGAGATTAACAGCTACAATATGCTACTCTTTTTTAGTCCTTCTGGCGTTTCTTCTCTTTTTGAGAATGCCCCCAATTTTAAACAAGAGGACCGTATTATTGGTTGTTTTGGACCAGCTACAGCCAAATCGGCTAAAGAGGCGGGACTTAAATTGGATATAGAAGCACCCACACCAGCAACACCATCTATGACAAGTGCACTTGAACAATTTTTAAAAGAGCGCAGCAAATAGATAGATAAGATTTATTTTATACGATGGCTTGCTATGCATGTTAAACAACTTACCGTTGCAGAACATATAGCAAGCCATTTTTTATGCAATATATATGAACGAACCACATAATTCTTTCTGCAAACAGGAGCGTATTAATAGTAAAAAAGCAATCGAAGCGCTCTTTTCAGGAAAAGCTAAATCAATAGCTAGTTTTCCTCTTTTAGCGGTGTACCAAGAGGTGGAGGAGCTAGAGGATTATCCTGTTGCAGTGCTTATAAGCGTTTCCAAAAAACGTTTTAAACATGCCGTTCAGCGTAATCGTATAAAACGACAGATTAGAGAGACCTACCGCATCAACAAGCATGCACTCCATAATGCTTTACTGAGCAAAGGAAAAAAGATGCATATTGCTTTTATCTATCTAGACACAAAACAGCATCCAACGGAGAAAATAGAGCAACATATGCTCTCCTTACTAGAAAGATTAGCCACTCAAATACAGGAGTAATATGAAAAAAATTATTGTCTTTTTATTACTGCTACCCGTCTATTTCTATAAACGAGTCATCTCACCTATAACCCCTCCCTCGTGCAGGTTTACCCCTACTTGCTCAACTTATGCTATTGAGGCATTGAAAAAACATGGCCCTATCAAAGGGCTTTATCTAGCCATTCGCAGAATCTTACGCTGTCATCCATGGGGCGGATCGGGATACGACCCTGTGCCTTAATCTTGATTCAAAAAACAGAGAAGAAATGGATATACACACGCATAAACAAATCGAAGATGCTATCATCTCCTGCGAACCAGACGATTTTAGCCCACAGGCTCATTTCTTGTATGCAGTGGCCATTCATCCATGGAACACAACATCGGTAAACGAGGAGCAGTGGCAAAAGCTAGAAGCGGCAGCTAATCATCCACAAGTAGTGGCCATAGGCGAAACAGGATTGGACAAGCAAAGGGGAGCAAACATGGTCACACAACTAGCCCTACTAGAGCGGCATGCCACGCTTGCAGAGAAGCATGCACTACCTCTACTTCTTCATCTCGTGAAAAGCAGTAACGAATTACTCCGTTGGAACCGGGAGCGACAACGAAGCGTGCCAATGATTATTCATGGTTTTCGAGGTAATAAACAGATTGCAAAACAGCTATTGGAGGCTGGGTTTTACATATCGTTTGGCGAACATTATCAACTAGAAGCACTTGAGTGTACCCCCATCAACCACCTCTTTATAGAAACAGATACGGCCGAAGCAACTATTGAAAGCATCTACGCTAAGATAGCAATCGACAAAAAAATAACATTGCCTATTTTAGAAAAACAGGTTTTCGAGAACTATAGAAAGCTATTTTTAAGAGATAAGAGTTTGTAAGTCCAAATAAAGGTCGTATTTTTGCAATAATAACAACTATAACAGATAATCATTCTATGGATTTTGTAGAAGAACTTAAATGGCGTGGAATGGTGCATACCATGATGCCTGGAACAGATGAATTACTAAATAAAGAGTTAGTAACAGCTTATGTGGGTATTGACCCTACTGCTGATTCACTGCATATTGGTCATTTGTGTGGCATCATGATGCTTAAACACTTACAACGTTGTGGACACAAACCTCTAGCTCTTATTGGTGGAGCAACTGGAATGATTGGTGATCCATCCGGAAAATCGGCAGAGCGTAATCTCTTAGATGAGAAAACACTTAAACATAACCAAGATTGCATTCAAGCACAGTTGGCTAAATTTCTTGATTTCGAATCGGATGCTCCGAATAGAGCAGAACTAGTGAACAATTACGACTGGATGAAGGATTTCACTTTTCTCGATTTTGCAAGAGAAGTGGGTAAACACATCACCGTAAACTACATGATGGCCAAAGATTCCGTGCAAAAACGATTAAACGGAGAAGCACGTGACGGACTATCTTTCACTGAATTTACATACCAGCTTTTACAAGGATACGATTTCTTATATCTAAATAAAGAGAAGAACTGTAAGCTACAAATGGGAGGCTCCGATCAATGGGGTAATATTACAACGGGATCTGAACTAATTAGACGTACTAACGGAAACGAATCGTATGGCTTAACTTGCCCACTTATCACAAAAGCTGATGGTGGTAAATTTGGAAAAACAGAATCTGGAAACATTTGGCTAGATGCACGCTATACCTCACCCTATAAATTCTACCAGTTCTGGCTAAATGTTGGGGATGATGAAGCAGCAAAATATATTAAAATATTTACAGCACTAGATAAAGCTGAGATTGATGCACTGATTGCAGAACATGCGGAAGCACCTCACTTAAGAATACTTCAAAAACGTCTGGCTAAAGAGGTTACCATTATGGTACACTCTGCGGAAGCATACGAAGCAGCAGTTGAAGCTTCTTCTATCTTATTTGGTAAATCTACAGCAGAGGCTCTGCATAAATTAGATGAAAACACTTTTTTAGCTGTCTTTGAAGGGGTACCACAATTCGAAATAGAAAGAACCGTTTTGGACACATCTTGCAAAGCAGTAGACCTATTTGTTGACTCCGTTTCTATCTTCGCATCTAAGGGAGAAATGAGAAAATTAACCAAAGCAGGCGGAATTTCTTTGAATAAAGAAAAACTAACCGACTTTGATAAAGAGATTACAACAGCCGATTTATTGAATAATAAATACCTTTTAGTACAAAAAGGAAAGAAAAATTACTTTTTAATCATTGTGAAGTAAAAAAGTTGCAAAAATATTTGGTCAATTCATTTTGACCTTGTATCTTTGCATCGCTTTTCAACAGAAAGTATATATGTTTGTCCTATGGTGTAATGGTAGCACAACAGTTTTTGGTTCTGTTTGTCGAAGTTCGAGTCTTCGTAGGACAACAATTTTTTTAAAAAAGAGTCTTCAAATTTTTATTTGAAGACTCTTTTTTATGTTATACTATTCCCCCTTTACGCGATAAGGTAAAGACAAACTCCAATCCCCCACTAGCTGGTTCTCGAGCATAGATAAAGCCCCCGTGTAGCAAAACTGCATTCTTCACAATAGCCAATCCTAAGCCCGTTCCACCTAGCTTCCTTGATCTTCCCTTGTCTACTCGATAAAAGCGCTCAAAGAGCTTCTCTAGGTGTTCTGGAGCAACACCTATACCATTATCTAGAAAGCTGAAGGTGTACTGCTGCGCATCTTGCGCTAATAAACGTATCTGAATCTCTAATCCAGTGCCGCCATATGCAATTGCATTATCTGCTAAGTTCCTAAAAATAGAGTATATTAACGATGCATTACCAGGTACACTAATTTCATTTGGAAGGAACAAGGAAATTGTACTTTTTTTCTCTTGTAATTGTAGCGACAACTCCAATTGAATCTCTTGTGCTATATGTGTCACATTAACTGTTTCCATCACAAACATCTGCGGCACCTCATCAATACGTGTTAAAACAGATATATCTCGCAATAGATTAGCTAAACGATTACTTTGTACATAACAATGTTTTAGAAAACGAGCACGATTTTCCTCTGTCAAACGTTTACGGGTTAACAATGTTTCCAAATAACCTTGAATACTACTGACCGGTGTTTTTAGCTCGTGCGCGATGTTCTGTGTTAACTGTCGTTTTAAGCGATTCTTATCCTCCTTCGATTTTTCGAGCTGCTGATACAGGCGAACAATCTCTTGGGAGATCTCTCCAAGCTCATCGTTAGGGAAGCGGTCGCGCCAGTCGTCACTAATAGGCTTTCCAGAGTCTATCCGCATAGAGAACTCTTTTAATCGTGTTATATTAACGCCTAACTTAGCGGTAAAGCGATAGATGATAAAGATTAGTAACAGGGTGGTAATAAAAGTAAACCACAGAAACTCGGTGTTTACTTCAAGGTCGTCTATTAACTTAATATTATAGGGCAAAGAGGAGCGCACCACCATATGATGTGCGGGGAAATAGGAAGCGGAATAAAAATAATTATCCCCTACACTCTCCGATAAACGATTGATAGAATAGCCTTCACCCTTCTCGATAGCTGTACGAAACTCCACACGGTCACTATGGTTGTTGCTATAGGCGCGTGTACTAAAGTTATCATAAAAAACAGTACCATCCTCTTTAATCAGTGTAACGCGAAGTCCTTTTATAGGATGTTTGTGCACATAATCCCCAATCTTTTCTTTAGGGAGCTCAGACCAATGGTCAAGGTCTTCTGCTAAACGATGGTTATAATCTTGCAATTTCGTATGCAACAAAACAACTCTAAAAGAGCGTTCGCGGCTATATTGATAAAAGATGAAGCATAAGATAAAAATGAAAAACAAAAAAGTGACAGAGAAAAACAATCGTTTACTAAACGACATACGCTGTAATATTTTGTTTCTTTTCATCTTATCTATTTCTTTACTCATATTCTAAACAATAACCATAGCCCAAACGAGTTACAATACAATTTCCATATTGCTTAATCTTTTTACGAAGGCGAGTGATGTTTACATCGACCGTTCTATCCAACACATACACCTCATTACTCCATATCCTAGCAAGGATTTCTTCTCGAGAGAACACACAATCGGGATTTCTTAGCAATAATAATAATATTTCAAACTCTTTCTTCGTCAATGAAATCTCCTCTTGGTCAATGGTAACACGTTTCATGCTCACATCGAGCGTCAAGGTTTTATATACTAATCGATTGGTCGACTCCTTGGATGGTTGAACAGACCTGCGAAGCACGGCCTTTACCCGTAACATTACTTCTCGCAGAGAAAATGGCTTGGAGATATAATCGTCAGCGCCTAAATTAAAACCTGTAACGGTATCGTTTTCTGTATCCTTAGCTGTAATAAAGATGATAGGTATTGTTTCGGTTTTTTTCTGTTTTCGCAGCATATTTGCCATACGAAAGCCAGATATCTCTCCCATCATAACATCCAAAAGTAATAAGTTGTAAGAGGAGATATCCATTTTCAGAGCTTCTTCTGCGGAGAAAGCTGTGTCTACAATATAACCCTCATCTTCTAAATTAAATTTTAAGATCTCACACAAATCCTCTTCATCATCGACTACTAATATTCGAGTTGGTTCCATTTTTAAATAATTTTAGATTACAAATATCATTTATTCATGTTATGAACACGTGAAATAGCTATTACATTGTCATTACATTTTTAAAGCAGCCAATAATTGACTTACCGTCTGTTTAAAAACAGGATGTTGCAGGGTAGAAGCTATCTCATTTAAAGGCAATAATACGAAATCTCTTTCATGTAACAAAGGATGCGGAAGGATAAGTGTTTCGGTATGCAGGATACAATCGTCGTAAAAAAGGATATCAATATCGATCATTCGGTCTTGATAACTTGTCTGTACCGTTTTCTTTGTTCTCCCCAGTAAAAGCTCCATAGCCTTTATTTTGAGCAATAAATCTTCCGGTGGTAAGCAAGTACTCACACAACAGGCCGCATTTAGAAAACCATGCTCCGATTGAAAGCCCCATGGTGTAGTAGTATAAAAAGCAGATAGAGAAGTAACACTCCCTATCTGCTTTTCTATTTCTCTAATTGCACGATGAAGATTATTTTCTTTATCACCTAAATTTGTTCCCAAGCTTAGGTAAACTTCATGTGATTGTTTCATTATTCGTCGTCTAGAACAAGCATAGCATCACCATAGGTGCCAAATCTGTATTTCTCTTTAATAGCAATAGAATACGCTTCAAGCACCAAATCATAGCCACCAAAAGCAGCCACTAACATCATCAAAGAGGAGTAAGGTAGATGCATATTAGATACAAGGCTATTCGCAATTGAAAACTCATAAGGAGGGAATATAAACTTATTGGTCCAACCCTCAAACTCTTTAAGATGTCCATCCGTACTAGCCGCTGTCTCTAAGGCACGCATAACGGTTGTTCCAACCGCACAAATATTACGTTTCTGGTCCGTCACTTCGTTAACCTTTTTCACTACATCGGTGTCAACAATCATCTGCTCAGAATCCATTTTATGTTTCGTCAAATCTTCCACATCGATGTTTCTGAAGTTACCCAAACCAGCATGCAATGTAATATATCCACTATCCACACCTTTAATCTCCATACGCTTCAATAACTCGCGACTAAAATGCAAGCCAGCAGTTGGAGCCGTAACAGCACCTTCATGTTTAGCATAGATAGTCTGAAAGCGTTCTGCATCTTCAGGCTCAACAGGACGTTTAATAGAAGCAGGAAGTGGCGGTTCTCCCAATGCGAACAATGAATTTCTAAACTCCTCGTGGGTACCATCAAAT
>JAQWAN010000085.1 GCA_028707655.1 Bacteroidaceae bacterium | reverse complement strand
TGAAGATTTCCGTGCTTCGTTAGAAAAGTTGCAACTTAATGATGCGTCTCTTACCTTTCAGCCGGAGTCGTCATTGGCCTTAGGCTTTGGTTTCCGTTGTGGATTCTTAGGCTTGTTGCATATGGAGATTATCCAAGAACGCTTGGAGCGAGAGTTTAACATGAATGTGATTACTACCGTTCCCAATGTGTCCTATCATGTGTATGATAAACATGGAAAGATGACAGAGGTACACAACCCTGGTGGAATGCCTGAGCCAACTTTGATTGACCGCATTGAGGAACCCATGATTAAAGCTTCTGTTATTACAACGACCGATTATATCGGACCTATCATGAGCTTATGTCTTGGAAAACGTGGTGAGTTGATTAAGCAAGAATATATATCGGGTAATCGTGTGGAACTGTTTTATGAGATGCCACTAGGAGAAATTGTAATCGATTTCTATGATCGTTTAAAGAGTATCTCTAAGGGATATGCTTCTTTTGATTATCATACCTCTGGCTTTAGACCCTCTAAACTAATTAAACTTGATATTTTACTTAATGGTGACCCTGTAGATGCTTTGTCTACCTTAACTCATGTGGATAATGCACTCTATTTAGGTAAACATATGTGCGAGAAACTTAAAGAACTGATTCCTCGCCAACAATTTGATATCGCTATTCAAGCTGCTATTGGTGCCAAGATTATCTCTAGAGAAACCGTAAAGGCGGTGCGTAAAGATGTAACCGCAAAATGTTATGGTGGTGATATTAGTCGTAAACGTAAATTACTCGAAAAACAGAAAAAAGGTAAAAAACGAATGAAGCAAATTGGTAACGTTGAAGTACCGCAAAAGGCATTCTTAGCAGTACTTAAATTGGATTAAATAGAGCGACTATGAATCATATTGAATTTTATGCACTTTTCCCTTTCATTGGTATGTTATTGTTTATAGCAATAGGTCCTTTACTCTTTGACAGATGGTGGGAAGACAATAGAAATAAATTGATCGTTTCTGTAGGTTTAAGTATACCTACAGTGATATATCTACATATGAAGGGAAATCTAATGATTCATTTAGAGCATCAGATTTTATATGATTACTTCCCTTTTATCATCCTTTTGGCTGCTTTGTTTATTGTTACGGGGGGGATTCACCTTAGTGGCAATATAGAAGCAAAGCCGCGTGTTAACACTGCTTTTTTAGCTGTAGGCTATTTACTAGCTTCTATCATGGGTACAACAGGAGCTGCGATGTTACTTATTCGTCCGCTTATTACTACGAACTCGGAGCGAAAATTCAAAGCGCACACCATCCTGTTTTTTATCGCTGTTGTAGCTAACTGTGGAGGATTGTTGACCCCGTTGGGAGATCCTCCATTATTTTTGCTCTATCTACGCGGTGCACCTTTTACTTGGTTTTTGAGCCTATTCCCTCAATGGCTCTTTGTGGGAGTTCTTTTGCTCATGATTTACTATTTTGTAGATGTACATTACTATAAAAAAGAGAGTTGCTCTGCTATTTTAAAAGATAGTACAGAGACTACAAGAATACGTTTTGGCGGTCGCATCAATCTGATCTATTTGGTAGGTGTTGTGCTAAGTGTTGCCTTTATTAATGAGGGCTTTATTCCTAGTATGAAGGAGCATGGTGCACCGATGTATATCACTTTTTTGCGAGAGATAGCGCTGCTTTCTTTGGCGGTTGCTTCGTTGATAACGACTAGCAAGAAAGTGCGACGATTAAATAGTTTTACTTGGGACCCTATATTGGAAGTTGCTTTTCTTTTTCTTGGTATTTTTGTAACCATGACCCCTGCACTTCTTTTCCTAGAGGAGAGAGCTACCTTAATGGGATTAGATAAATCGTGGGAATTCTTTTATGGAACTGGATCACTGAGTGCCTTTTTGGATAATGCACCTACGGCTGTTGCTTTTCATCAGATTGGTGCTAGTCTGGTTGGCCTTATGCCTGGTGTTAAACTGGTTGGAGGCGTAGCAGAACCTTTCTTATCGGCCATTGCTGTTGGATCGGTGTTGTTCGGGTCGATGACCTATATTGGGAATGGCCCTAATTTCATGGTTAAAACCATTGCAGAAGCGCATAAAATACCAATGCCAAGTTTCTTTGCATACATCTTTAAATTTTCATTTGTTGTGCTGCTCCCTATATATGTATTGGTACAATTAATTTTTATTCATTAAAAACACGCCTCAACGCGCATGGATTATAAACTTTTGGTTCTCGACCTAGATGGAACGTTAACTAATTCTGAAAAAGAAATCTCCACACGTACTAAAAATGTATTAATCGCTGCCCAAGAGATGGGGCTAAAAATAGTACTTGCATCGGGTAGGCCTACCTTTGGCATTGTTCCTTTAGCAAAGGAGCTTAAGTTAGACCAATATAATGGGTTTATTCTATCCTATAATGGTGGCGAAATTATCAATTGTACCACGGAAGAGGTGTTGCATAAAAAGGTGCTCAGTCCTACGGTTATACCCTATTTGTATCGTTGTGCATCGGAAAAGAAGATGGCTATACTTTCGTATAAAAAAGACGCGATACTTACCGAACATCCAGCTGATTTATACATACACAAAGAAGCTTATTTGAATAAGATGCGCATTCAAGAGGTGCCCAATTTTGTGGAAGCCTTGACCGAACCTGTGGCTAAATGTCTGATAGTAGGTGAGCCCACTGCTCTGATTGAATTGGAGAAAACAATGGCAGCAGCCTTGCAAGAGACGATGAACGTGTTTCGCTCCGAACCCTATTTCTTAGAGTTAGTACCTAAAGGTATTGACAAGGCAGAGTCGTTAGCTCTTTTGTTAGCGCACTTGAATCTCTCTCCAGCAGATATGATGGCATGTGGAGATGGGTTTAATGACCTCTCCATGATTGTTTATGCAGGATTGGGCATTGCTATGGAAAATGCACAGCTTGCTGTAAAAGAAGCCGCACACTTTGTTACCCGCTCTAACGATGCAGATGGTG
Organism: Bacteroidaceae bacterium; assembly: GCA_028707655.1. Classification (GTDB taxonomy): domain Bacteria; phylum Bacteroidota; class Bacteroidia; order Bacteroidales; family Bacteroidaceae; genus JAQWAN01. Next base: position 5,084 of record JAQWAN010000085.1, on the reverse strand, counting down.
TTGCTTATGCCGTTGAAAAATTTATTTTTAAGGAGCCAACAGACTCTTTACTCTAAAAAGAATTGTAAAATATTGGACAAACGGATCTGTTTCTAGTTTAAATAAAAAGTCCCATGCTGCAAATTGCAACATGGGACTTTTTAGGAAGGAACCAGTGCTATGTACTTAGGATAGCTCCTGTTTTGTGTTCTCTTTGTTTTCTTCTGTCTTAGCCTCTTCTTTTACCTTCTCTGGGTTGTTTTGTCTAACCAATAAGCCTTTAAAAGCGGAGGGATAAGTGGTCTCAAATTTCAACTCTTCTCCCGTTATAGGATGATAGAAATTGAGTTGGAAAGCATGTAGAGCCAAACGGCCAAGTGGGTTATCATTATTGCCCCCTTTTACATCCCCCACAATAGGATTACCTAAGTTCTTTAGGTGCATTTTTACCTGATTGTTTTGTGTTGATTCTATCTCAATTAAGGAGAAATGGTTGGCACGTTTTATTGTTTTGTAATAGGTAATCGACTTCTCATTTCTGTTATTCGATAGGGCCGTGTTGCTTAGATAGAGTTCATGATTCTCGTCGAACCAAGAGCTCACTGCACCATTATCCTTTTCTACCGATCCTGAGACAACCGCTACATATTTCTGTTTTCTTAAAATCTCATCCCAATAATCTTGTAGGGTGAATTTTGTTTTCTCATCTTTAGCAAAAACCATGAGGCCAGAGGCTTCTTTGTCTAAGTTGTGTACAAAAAAGACACGTCGCTCTTTTACCGTCTTTTGTACGTAGTTACTTAAAATAGCCATAACCGATCGGCTGCCCTCTTTTTTATCAATAACAGGGATGTTTTCCTTCTTTTCGATGACCAATAGGTATCTATCCTCATAGAGAAGTTTTACAAATGGACTCTTAAACTCCTTGTTGTTTTTGTTCTTGCTGATTTGTACCTTCATGCCAGCTACTAGTGGGTAATCGAACTGTGTGATAAATCGATTGTCTACCATAACACGTCGGTTAGATAGCATCGATTTAACCGAGGTTCTACTAATCCCATCCATCTGTTTCATTAGATATTCCATTAATGGACCATCCTCTTTTACATGAAAAAAGGTGTATTGCGCTTTTGCTCTAGCTGCTAGGTCTTTGGAAGTACGATTATCTGCTTTGCTCTTATTCTTTCTGTTCATCTTCTTATCGTTTTTCTAGTAAAACAACGTTTTCAACATGTTGCGTGTGAGGAAACATGTCTACCGGTTGTACCTTTGTTACCTTATAGTCTATATCAAAGAGAGCTAAATCTCGTGCCTGTGTGGCTGGGTTACAGCTTACATATACAATACGTTGTGGTGCTGCAAAAAGAATAGCATTTACCACATCTAGGTGCATACCCGCACGTGGAGGGTCTGTGATGATTACATCGGGCTTGCCATGCTGGTTGATAAAGTCTTGCGTTAACAAATCTTTCATATCTCCAGCATAGAAGAGGGTATTCTCAATAGAATTGATTGCGGAGTTCACCTTAGCATCTTCAATAGCCTCTGGCACATATTCAATACCAACCACTTGTTTAGCTTTTTTAGCTACAAAATTGGCAATGGTACCTGTTCCTGTATATAAATCGTAGACCAACTCATTGCCGGTTAATCCTGCAAAATCGCGGGTTACACTGTAAAGGGTATAAGCTTGTTCTGAATTGGTTTGGTAGAAGGATTTGGGTCCAATCTTAAAGCGTAAGCCCTCCATCTCCTCAAAGATGTAATCGTTTCCACTAAAATGTTTCACCTCTAAATCGGCGAAGGTATCGTTGCATTTATTATTTACCACATACATCAACGAAGTGATTTGTGGAAAAGTGGTAGCAATGTATTGCAGAATTTCTTTAAAAGAAGCCATCTCCTCCTCTGTAATAATCTTACAGATTAAGATAACCATAAGTTCTCCAGTGGTAGAGGTACGTATCACCATGTTGCGTAGCATACCCTCTTGCGAACGAAGATTGAAGAATGAGTAGTTATGTGCGTAGGCATAATCGCGTACGGCATTACGTATCTCATTCGATAGGTCGCTTTGTAACCAGCATTTCTCCACGGCTAATACTTTATCAAAAGCACCTGGGATATGAAAGCCAACCGCATTCATCTGTTCATATATAACTTCAGCTTTTACCTCTTCCTCTGTTAACCATCGTTTATTAGAGAAGGTAAATTCAAGTTTATTTCTGTAAAACATTGTTTTTTCTGACCCGATAATAGGCGAAATAGCAGGCAATTCAATTTTACCAATGCGCGTAAGATTATCAAAAATCTGTTGTTGTTTGTTTGCTATCTGAATGTCATAGGGCAACATCTGCCATTTACATCCGCCGCAAACACCAAAATGTTGACAGAATGGTTCCACTCGGTTCTCCGCATATTGGTGTATCTTTATTGCTGTTCCTTCTGCATAATGATGTCTTTTTCTTCGCACCTGAATGTCAACAACATCTCCAGGGACAACATAGGGCACAAAAACCACATAATCATCTACTCTCACAAGTGACTTGCCTTCTGCAGCCACATCTGTTATCGTCACTTTTTCTAATACAGGACGTTCTTTTCTCTTTCTAGCCAATTTTGAAAAATGTTAATTTGGCATCAAAAATACACATTTAATGTGAGACTTGACTTACAAAATGGTAGATATTAAGCTCATCTGAACTTTTTTTTAACTAGATGCTATTTTTTTTGGCTATCTCTTCATTTTATGACAAAACTTTTTTAGTTTTGTGACAGAAATAAATAACTTTAAATTAACTAAAAATAGTTCTATGGGAAAGAAAAGAGTCTATACCTTTGGTAATGGACAGGCAGAAGGAAAAGCGGATATGAGAAATTTGCTTGGCGGTAAAGGTGCTAATTTAGCTGAGATGAATCTAATTGGGGTGCCTGTACCTCCAGGGTTTACGATAACCACAGATGTTTGCAATGAATACTTTGAAATAGGAAGAGATAAAACTGTTGAAGCACTTAGAGCAGAAGTCGAAAAATCGATAACACAAATCGAAACCTTAATGAAATCTAAGTTTGGAGATGTAGAGAATCCTTTATTGGTTTCTGTACGTTCTGGCGCACGTGCTTCCATGCCTGGTATGATGGATACCATCTTAAACCTAGGATTAAATGATGAGGTGGTAGAGGGATTAGTTCGTAAAACGGGTAATGCGCGTTTTGCTTGGGACTCTTATCGTCGTTTTGTTCAGATGTATGGTGATGTTGTTTTAGGCTTGAAACCTACTGACAAAGATGATATTGACCCATTTGAAGCAATCATAGAAGCGGTAAAAGAGGAAAAAGGTGTTCAACTAGATAATGAACTTGAAGTAGCCGATCTAAAAGAATTAGTAAAACGTTTTAAAGCAACGGTAAAAGAGAAAACGGGTAGAGATTTCCCTGTTTCTGCATACGAACAGCTTTGGGGAGCTATTTGCTCTGTGTTTGACTCTTGGATGAACGAACGCGCTATCTTATATAGAAAAATGGAAGCTATCCCAGCAGAATGGGGTACAGCCGTTTCTGTTCAAGCTATGGTGTTTGGTAATATGGGCGAAACATCGGCTACTGGTGTATGTTTCACTCGTGATGCTGCAACTGGTGAGGACTTGTTTAATGGGGAGTACTTAATTAATGCACAAGGAGAAGATGTAGTGGCAGGTATTCGTACTCCACAACAGATTACTAAAATAGGTTCACAGCGTTGGGCTGAGTTAGTGGGTGTATCTGAAGAGGAGAGAGCTGCTAAATATCCATCCATGGAAGAGGCTATGCCAGAAATCTATAAGGAGCTGGATGCTATTCAAACTAAACTAGAGAACCATTATCGCGATATGCAAGATATGGAGTATACCGTACAAGAGGGTAAGCTTTGGTTCTTGCAAACCCGTAACGGTAAACGTACAGGTGCTGCTATGGTGAAAATAGCAATGGATTTGTTAGATCAAGGTATGATCAACGAGAAAGAGGCAGTACTTCGTGTGGAACCTAATAAAATGGATGAATTATTGCACCCAGTCTTTGATAAAGAGGCATTAGCATCTGCTAAGGTGTTAACCAGAGGATTACCTGCTTCACCAGGAGCTGCAACAGGACAGATTGTCTTTTTTGCAGATGATGCTGCATTGTGGAATGCAAAAGGTATAGATGTTATTATGGTACGTATTGAGACTTCTCCAGAAGATTTAGCCGGTATGTCTGCAGCACAAGGTATTCTTACCGCACGTGGTGGTATGACATCTCATGCAGCTGTTGTGGCACGTGGTATGGGTAAATGTTGTGTTTCTGGTGCTGGTGCAATACATATTGATTATAAAAATAGATCACTTCAAATAGGCGATCAGACCTTTAATGAGGGCGATTTTATCTCTATCAATGGAACAACAGGAGAAATTTATGAAGGAAAGGTAGATACGAAAGATGCCGAGCTTTCTGATTACTTCACTAAGTTGATGAGCCTAACCGACAAGTATGCACGCTTAAAAGTGCGCACAAATGCTGATACACCACACGATGCGTTAGTAGCACGTAACTTTGGTGCAGTAGGTATTGGTCTCTGCCGTACGGAGCATATGTTCTTTGAAGGCGAGAAGATTAAAGCAATGCGTGAGATGATTCTTTCGGAGACACTCTTAGGTCGCCGTAGAGCATTAGCTAAGATTCTACCTTACCAACAAGATGATTTCAAAGGTATCTTTAAAGCTATGGCTGGTTGTCCAGTAACTGTACGTCTGTTGGACCCACCTTTGCATGAGTTTGTTCCTCATGATGAGAAAGGACAGCGTGAAATGGCAAAAGCAATGGGTGTAACCTTAGCTTATATTCAACAACGTGTAGATGCACTACATGAGCAAAATCCAATGTTGGGTCACCGTGGTTGTCGTCTAGGAAACACTTACCCTGAGATTACAGAGATGCAAACACGTGCTATATTAGGTGCAGCTCTTGAGTTGAAAAAAGAGGGCTTTACAACACAACCAGAAATAATGGTACCTCTTACGGGTCTTTTGCTAGAATTTAAAGAGCAAGAAACAATTATCCGTAAAACAGCTGCAGATTTGTTTGCTGAA
>JAQWAN010000084.1 GCA_028707655.1 Bacteroidaceae bacterium | reverse complement strand
GAAGGAAGTTTAACAAGGAACTTTATTGATACAACTTTCAAAGCATTAAGTTTATCAGACACTTCAAAATATGTACAAATTACAATCGAAGGAGATGCAGATTTAGGTTCAGGCGTTCATCCTAAAATTACAATCTTATTAAATAAGGTACAATTCTCAAATCAAGCTATAAGTGGAGGTTCAGACGAATTAGTTGAAGAAACTATTGATTTCAAGGCTTTCTTTAACGAAACAGACTCAGAAATTGGAACTGTTACATTAGTAAACTTAACATCAGAGTATAATACTCCGGTTAGTGATTAATTATAAATAAAGTATAAAATTATGGACATAACACTTAAAAACTATTTAGTAAAAGTAAAAGAAAGTATTACATACGGAGAAAAAGAAGATATCGAAGCGATTTTTATTAAATCAGCTAAATTAAACGCCAGAGGTATTGCAGATATAGACCCTATGGTTGCAGTAGAGGCAAAATACAAGATATTGGAAGTTTACATTTTAGAGATTAAGAAAACAGCGGAAGGAGGTCAAGAAATAGTACCTTTTTCAAAAGAGTGGGTTAGAAGTTTAGATATAGATGACGGAGACAAATTAGTTGATACAATCAACGAGCTTCACAACTCAAAAAAAAAGGATTAGAACTACTTGAAATGCAGTTAGAGGGAAAGAGAACTGCTGACGATATAGTAATAATGGAAATGTTATCGGCTGAATATGGCTGGACGCCAAACGAAATACGCGCCCAGCCGTACGATGACATAAAAGATTATATTAAAATAATAAACACTAAGCGTAAATTAGAAAATGGCAGAGTCAAGAACACTACAAATTTTAATAGAGGCAAAAGATAATGCAACTGCCGAATTGAATGGATTAGACAAGCAATTAAAATCTTTAAACTCTACTTTTAAAACTATGGCAGTAGCTGGAACTGCCGTTTTTGCTGGTATTACAACAGTAATGGGGATTTCCATAAAAAGCGCTATGGAAGTTCAAAGCGTTCAGAATAGACTTTATGAAATATTAAAAGTAACAAATTCTGCCTCACAAGAGCAGGTTGATGTTCTTTTAGACCAAGCAGAAGCCTTGGAAAAAGTAGGAGTAATGTCAAAAGAAAATGTAATAATGGCTCAATCACAACTTGCTACTTTTGATTTACAGATAAGCACAATTGAAAAACTAACCCCTGCGATAATGGATTATGTAGTAGCAGAGAAAGGAATGTCTGCTACAACAGAAGATGTTAAAGCTCTTACAAACGGTTTAGCACAAGCGTTAAATGGAAACTTTGCCTCACTAACAAGAGTGGGTTTTGTTTTAGACAATAAAACAAAGAAACTTATATCAGACGGTACGGAAATGGAAAGAGCGATTGCACTCTCACAAGTCCTTGACTCGACTTATAAAGATTTTAACAAGACAGCGACAGAAACAGCGGAAGGCTCTTTGATTATATTACAAAGAAGCTTAGGAGATATAACCGAGAACTTAGGAAACATTTTTTTACCTATATTCAATGATATTGTAAAACAAATTACTCCTATGGTTAACGGAATTGGAGATTGGATTAAAGAAAATAAGTCATTGGTAAAGATATTAACTGCATTAGGATTAGGATTAAGCGGAATTGTAGCTTTATTAGGGACTTTGGGATTAGCAATTGTACCAATAACAAAATCAATTGGATTATTAAAAGGGGCTATAACATTATTAAAAGGGGCATTAATGAGCCTATCAAGTATCGGAATTATGGCTATTATAACCATATTAGGTACATTAGCCGTTAAATTATTGGAAACAAGAGAGCAATTCAATAGTTGGGCTGACACAATGGAATACTTAGGGTTAGGAATACGAAGAACATTTTTAAATATAGGTGCTTCAATCGTAGAGACTTGGGGCAATGTTTTGAACGCACTTAACTTAGGGGGAGATAGTTTTATAGAAAAAGCAAGCCAGATGAGAAGAGAAGCTGGTTATTTAGCTATTGAGCAAGTTAACCTACAAGAAGAGTCGGCAAAGATGAAGGAAACATTAGACCAAGAAAGCGAGAGCGCAAAGAAAGCAGGTAATAGCCTATCTTCATTAGGAGACGATACAGAAGACTTAGAAGAGAAGGCAGAGAAGGCAGAGAAAGCCATAAGAAAATTATATGAAGAAACCGTTAAGTTAGCCTACGATTACCGAGAAGAAGAGAAAGGAAACCAAGTTGAATACACAGAAGATGTTGTCAATATGGTAGCAGACGCACAAGAAGAAAAGGCTAAATTAGAAAAAGAATATTCAGGTTTAGACGCTAAATTAAATGATGAACTTATTAAATTAAAAGCGGAAGCCATAAGAGAAGGATACTCGTCATCATTAGCAGAGAGAGAATTAGAGTTAAGACAATCATACGCAGACCAAAAAAATGATTTACAAGCTTCTATTAACGAACAAGCTACAATAATATCTACTTATGCGGGAATGCAAACAGGTTTAGATGAAGAAGTGGCTGAAAGAAGACGATACTTAAATATGAATGAGTTAGAGCAATTGACTTATGACTATCAAAAGAAACAAGAATTAGCACAAAGAAATTATTTAATAGAAACTGCTCAAAACTTATTAAAAATACAAAACTTAAAAGAAACCTTGGCTAAAATGACAGCAGATAATACAGCTTACACAGAAAGCGTTATAGCAAATAACCAGACTATAACAAAGAGCCAAGAAGAAGAACTTGCAAAGCAAACACAATCATTACAGGTATATTTAGACCAGCAAAAACAACTTTATGCGAGTTATTATTCAAGTATTAACTCTTTTAAAGGTTCAACAAGTAGTATAAGTTCATTTTATTCAAAAGGAAGTTATGCAAGCGGTACAAATTATGTGCCAGAGACAGGAGTTTACACATTACATAAAGGAGAGAAAGTCGTACCAAGAGGACAAACCGGAGGTTCAGGAAGCGTAAGCGTAAACATATATGGGGGAACTTATTTAAGCGAGAATGTAGCCGAGCAGATAGGTAATAAAATTATTAACAGGTTAAAATTTCAAATGGCTTTATGAGTTTAATAATTAAAATAAATGAAGTTGATATAACTAACCTTGTAAATTGGGAAACTATTGAGATAACAGATAACATAAACGAAAAAGTCAATTTATGCAATTTTCAAATTGTTAAAAAAGGAAGCCAAACTTATGTCCCTACTATTGGTCAAGAAGTAGAAATAAAAGATGGTTCAACATTTTTTTTCGCGGGAACTATTGTTAAAATATCGAGAGAATTAACAGCAAGTAAAATAGAAGTTTATAATTTAGAGTGTAAAGATTGGACTCAGGAGGCGGACAGATATTTAATAACAGAGAGATATACAAACAAGACAGTAGATTATATTATAAATGATTTAGTAACAAATTATGCTACTGATTTTACTGATAATAATGTAGATTGTCCGATAGTAATGGGAAGTATAACTTTTAATAATTTAACTTTGAGTCAATGTATAAAGAAATTATCGGAAGCCGTAAACTACTTTTGGGACATTGATTACGAAAAGGATATACACTTTTTTGCAAAGGCAACCAAGACAGCAAGTTTTGGATTAACAGATACAAACGACAACTATATTCCAATGAGTTTATCATTGTTAGAGGATTTATCACAGTTAAGAAATACCGTTAAAGTAAAGGGTGGTGAAATGACAGGTTCACTTAGAACAGAAACTTTTGATGGAGACGGTTCAAAAACAACCTTTGTTTTAGCAAACAAGTTCAGTTCTTTACCGACAGTTTTAGTCGGAGGCGTTGCAAAGACGGTAGGAGTAGACCATATAGACGCAGAGGCAGACTTTGATTGTTTTTGGAACTATAACGAAAAATATTTAAGATTTAAAGTAGCTCCTGCGGTAGGTTCAAATAATATTTCGATAAGCGGTAATCCTTTAATACCTATTATTGTTCAAGTAGAAGATATCGTTTCAGTAGCAAATTATGGCTCATACGAGTTTTACATAGAAGACACAAGCATAACTTCATTAGACGAGGCAAAACAACGCGCACAAGCTAATTTAGAAGCCTATGGTTCAAAGTTAGTAGAGGGAAGTTTTAGCACTTACACAGACGGGTTAAAATCAGGGCAAGTTATAAATATACAATCAGATATAAGAGAAATAGATGAAAGTTACCTTATTCAATCAGTCAGAATGACAATGATAACACCTGAAAAAAGAGTTTACAATGTAGATGTAGCAAGTATGAGAACCTTAGGAATTATTTACTTCTTACAAGAGCTATTATTACAAGGTAGAAAAGAAGTAGACGACGACCAGAACGATGTTTTATACAAGTATTATCAAGTAAACGAGATAGCCCAAGTAACCGAAGAAATAAGCGTTGAGGAAGCTATGGAAGATTTTAAAACCATAGGGGTTCAGGAAAGTATAAGAAAAGACCCGTTTGAAGTAATATGGGTTTTGAGCAAATACGAACCCGTAGACGATAATGACCCTAAAAGACAGTTCAAATTAAACATATCTTCATACCTTTATTAAAAATAAAATAAAAAAATATGAGCAAAGCAATTAGTCAAAATGTAAAAATAATAGGAGAGATTACAGCAACTTTCAGAGTACAAGACAACGAGCTTCTAAAAAAATATAATTCATTTTTAGAAAAATTATATTCTATTGGAGCTATAAGTAAAAAAACCTTATATAAATTAAGAGCAAACGGTCGAATAGTAAAACAAGATTTTAAAAAGAATGTAATTTGCAACGCAGGTTTTAACGCTATTACAAAACTTTTAACCGGAGATACAACCTATACCGGAGAGATAAACAAAGCTCTTTTAGGTACAGGAGTAGGTAGCGCAAGCGCTTCTGATACAACATTAATTACAGAAGCATATAGAAACGATATTGCTTCTGGTACAGATAGCGCAAATATAGCTTATTTAACAGCATTTTTTACAGAGGTAGAGGTTTCAGGAACTTTTACAGAGTTCGGAAATTGTATTGACGGAACGGGAGACCCAGATACAGGACAATTATGGTCTCACCTTGCAGGTTTAAATTGGGTAAAAGATAGCGTCACATCATTAACAATAGATTGTAAATATACATTTCAAAGTATATGATATTAATAATTAAAGTAGAAGTAGAAAACGATTTAGAAGCTTATCAAGTTCTAAACAAAACAAACCTCAAAAATAATGTAGTAGGGGCAGAATACAATGAAGAAACCTATGAATTTAATGAGGAAACAAAGGTCAAAGATTTCTTAAAAAATAAATAAAATGAAAGATTTACACGAGTGGTTTGCTGGAGATGTAGTTTCAGCAAACGATTTAAACAACAATTTTAAAATAGTAAACGGAAAAGTAAACTTAGTTTTAGGAGAGGATTTAGTTGCCGGAGACAGAGTTTACTTTAAAAATGAAGGCGGAGTTTTAAAAGCATATAGTATCGGTACAAGTTTTTTTGACAATACCCCTGTAAATGTTTCCGCATTAGACGGATTTTCAACTACTGATTGGGCAAACATCGGAGACGGTTATTTCTTATTATCAGGAATAACTGCGGTATCAACTACTATTTTTGTAGTAATGGGACATTGGGACGGTTCAACTATGACTTGGGGAACTCCTTATACTTTTACGGGTAGTGGTTATGGAATTATGGCTTACAATGAAGATAATGATAACGCTATTATTCCTTATAATAATGGTACAGCAGATTATAATTTATATGGAAAACTTTTAACATTAACAAGAGGTACATTGTCAGTCACAGGAACTACAAAAACACTTGCTACATTAAGCGGTTCTTATTATGCTTATACTCCTTTGGTTTTAGAATATCATAAGCCAACTCAAAAATATATTTTATGTTTTGCGAGATATAATGGTGGTTGGAATGGAGACTCAACATTTTTCTTTACAGAAAGTGGGGGAACTATAACTACAAGTACAGAATTAAATATAAAGACAGGTTCATCTAACGATATATCATTTCTTGGATTTGGTCCTGAAAATGCTATTATTGGTACAGGGGGAAATTATAATAGTGGTTATCAAATAGATATGACTCAATCTAATCCAGCCCTATTAACATCAATTTATTACACAGGAACTAAATACGCATATAACAACAGATTACTTTGTAGATTACATCAAGACTCTGTTAATACAAAAAATATATTTTTAGGAAAGAGCCAAGACGGTGAAAACGCAGAAATAATATCTTTTACAATAAGTTCTTTCTGCAATTTAATGAATAAAATAAATACACTTGCAAACTCAACTCTTAACGCTATTGACGGAGGTTCTTGTACTATAAATGAGTTTAACGCTACTTTAATTATCAACAGGTACTATTTATCATACCCAATGATAGTAAAAAGAGATAATACTTTGGTCAATCTTAGTTATGGAATTACAGAAATAGGTCCTTATAATGTACACTGCGTACACTTAGGAAATGGAATGATGATGTTTTGTTGTAAAGATAATGCAGACTCAAATAAGTTTAAATATAAGTTAGTAGGAGTTGCAAACTTAGCAAACTTTGAAGGTATCTTACAAGAAAGCGGTTCAACAGGAGATACAAAAGAAATTGCTATAAATGGCGGAGAGTCGTCAGTACACACAAGTTTAACGGTCGGCGATTATTATTACTTACAAGAAGACGGAACTATATCAAATAGCCCAACGGGATTTCATATTGGTAAAGCCGTTTCAGCAACTAATATATTGTTAGATATAAAATAAAATGGAATATGTAACTTGGACAATTTTCGTTTGGGCAGTAGCATTGATAACATCTTTTATTTTTTCAATTATTGGATTGGTTAAATATCGTTTAGATAGAAACATCAAAGCCATTGACGATTACAAAGAAGAGTTTGATGAAAGGCTTTGTAAAATTAACGAAAAACTAAATAATAATGTAGAAAAAACAGAACAAGAAGTTGAGTGTCGGAAACAAGACCAACACAAGATAGACTTGAACATTTTAGCAATTCAAAAAGATATTGAGTTTATTAAAGCCACACAAGTCGAAACAGTGGCTATGTTAAAAAAAATTAAAATAAAATAATATGTAGAAATAAAAAATGGTGCTTTTCCACGATTAAAAGATAATAGAGATTATAAGTGGTCAAATGTAGGTAAGGCAGTAGAGCCTTTTGATTGGGAAAAAGGATTTGATTTAGAAGAAGAATTAGGCTTTGAGATACCCGTTAAAAATCAAGGCTCTTCTTATTCGTGCGGAGGTCAAGCATTTTCTTATTATGCACAAGTGTTGGAGTTTATTTTAACAAAAACTTTTGAAGAAAGGTCAGCAAAATTTCTTTATTCTCAATGCTGGTTAAACGGAGGCGGTTCAAGAGCGAGAGATTTATGTAAGATACTTAAAGCACAAGGAGATTGTAGAGAAATATTTTTACCTTCTTATTACAAAGACGGTTCCCCGCTTTCAGAAGCAGATTATCAAGATACAGCCTCTATCAATAACATAATTAGAAACGACGCAGTGGGAGCTAAGGCGATAGATTATGCTTATCTTGATGTTTTGACAATAGATACAGTTGCACAAGCTACAAAAGCCAATTGGGGTGTTGTAATAGGGGTTACCGGAGATGATAACGGAACTTGGCACTCAAAGTTTCCTACACCTCCTATAAAAGGAGAGTGGGGACATTGGTTATTTGTAATAGGAGCTAAACTAATTAACGGTAAAAAGTACATAAAAGTATTAAACTCTTGGGGCGAAAAAATAGGAGAGAATGGAAAGCAATGGATTAGTGAAGATTACTTTAATACTATATGCAAAGGCTATAATGCGGTATGGGAAGCGTGGACTATGGTTTTAAATAAGACAGACGAGAAACGAAACTTACTAATTACAATTTTAATGATTATTTCAAAACTTTTTAATAAAAAATAAAAAGAAAAATATATGGAAACAAAGTTTTATTCAAAAAAATTAAACGCCACAATTAGAAATACAAGATTAATAAAATAAAAAAATATGGAACAAAAAGCATTTAGTTTAGACAAAGAAACATTAAAAAAGATATTAAAAGGATTGTGGATTGCTATGCA